>CAZIYV010000053.1:0-19644 GCA_964543575.1 uncultured Pelotomaculum sp. | reverse complement strand
GGGGTTTGCACGGGGACCGGGCCACGGGGAGATGAAAGGGAGGCCGCAATTGGTTTTGTAACGCCTGGCACAGATTAATTAAATGTTGGGGTACCCTTTTGTCCTGCACGGCTCTTCCGGGGTGCCGGGTGAAGCTGTCCGGGAAGCCATCCGCCTGGGTGTGCGCAAGGTCAATATTGATACCAATATTCGCGAAGCGTTTGTCGAAGCCGCCCGCAAGGTACTGGAGGCAAATCCCCGGGAAATCGATCCCCGTAAGATGCTTGGCCCCGCCAGAGAGGCGGCAACAAGTTTAATCAGGGAAAAAATAAGAATTTTCGGCAGCACAAATAAGGCGTAAAAAAGACGTGGGAAATGGGACGTGGGACGTGAGAATGAAAGACAGCCTTAAGGGTCAAGACCCAAGAGTCTGCCTTAAGAGTCCTGTCGTCGTAAATGCGAATTTGCTCGCACATAAAACATCTGATTATAAAACACAAATGTCAAAATACATAAATGGATCATAATGTTCTAATGATATGATTATGGTAGAAATCATGAATTTGACCTGAGTGGAATGCCCCTAAGTCCCACGACTCACGTCTCACAACCCACGACTCATAAGCGAGGTGTCTTAGGAATGAAGCTTTTTATCGATACCGCCAATGTGGAGGAAATAAGGGAAGCATATGCTCTTGGCGTGATCTGCGGTGTTACCACCAACCCATCTTTAATTGCCAGAGAGGGGCGGAACTTTGCCCAGGTGGTGCGGGAAATTGTCTCTATTGTTGATGGCCCCATCAGCGCTGAGGCGGTAAGCGCCGACGCGCCGGGGATGGTCTCCGAGGCGGTCGAGCTGGCGGCTATCCATCCCAATATCGTGGTTAAAATACCGATGACCGCAGAGGGTTTAAAAGCAACCAAAATCTTAGCTGATAAAAATATCCGCACCAATGTAACCCTGGTTTTTTCAGCCAACCAGGCTCTTCTTGCCGCCAGGGCCGGGGCAACTTACGTCAGCCCTTTTGTGGGCCGCCTGGACGATATCAGCCAGGACGGCATGGATCTGGTCTACGACATTATGGAAATATTTGACCGCTTTCAGCTGACGACCCAAGTAATCGCGGCGAGCATCCGCCACCCCATCCACGTCACCGCAGCGGCCAAGGCGGGCGCCCATATAGCTACAGTTCCTTATAAAGTGATCATGCAGATGATTAAACACCCGCTGACCGATGCGGGCGTTAAGAAGTTTCTGGAGGACTGGGAAACAGTTAAGAATAAGTAATTGGATTGTCTGATATGGGGGAATATCCTCGTTTCCAGGCGATAAAGATGTTTTGCCTCTTTCCTGGAAATAATATAGAATAAACAGTATAAACATCCCTTATCTGCAGGGAGTGTTTTGCCCGGTAAAAGGAGTTTTGTTGTGTTTGCCCAAGGAGCAATTTATTTTAAAAAGATAATAGCAACGCCTGTTCTAGAAACGATCAAGACCTATTACAACAAAATGATGGAACTGCCCGACTCACCCAAAAAAATAGCAAAAGGTGTGGCTTTGGGCTTGGCCTTTGATTTTCTTCCCATCCCGTTCATCAGCATCCCACTATCCTACCTTGTTGCCCGTCTCATCCGCTGCAACCCTGTGGCAACTGTGGCAACGGTAGTCTTCTTTAAACTGGCTGTGCCTTTTTTCTATACCGTAAACATAATGGTGGGAAATGTTTTTCTGGGGGATATGCCAGGCCCGGACATCGTATACTCTGGATCTTCGATTATCGGTTCCTTCATTGCCCAGTTGGTTGAGCACGGGTATCCTTTCCTGCTGGGGAGTGTGCTGAACGCCACGCTGGTATTTTTGCTGGTCTTTTTCCTGATCCTGTTTTTGCTAAAATGCAGGCGTTGTGAGCGGGGCGCATAAAAGCGTTTTCCTTTGGTTATAAAATTGATTAAAGTATATTTTGGTTTGGGGGGTTGCCTTTGAATTATGCCGACCTTGAAAACAAAACCATGGTCGAATTGTACAAGATTGCTAAAGATATGGAATTGCCCGGCTATTACAAACTGCGTAAAAAAGAACTGATTTTTGAAATTCTAAAAGCCAAGACCGAGAAAACCGGGTATTTGTACGCTAAAGGTGTTCTGGAAATCCTGCCTGACGGGTATGGATTTTTAAGACCTTTTCAGTACCATCCAAGCAACGATGATATCTACGTTTCATCTTCCCAGATCAGGCGCTTTGATATGCGAACAGGCGATCTTGTTGCAGGCCAGGTAAGGCGCCCCAAGGATAGCGAAAGGTATTTCGCCCTTCTCCGGGTAGAGCAGATAAATGGTATAGACCCGGAACAGGCTGCTGAAAGACTCCACTTCGATGGGCTTACCCCCCTTTATCCTCAGGAACGGATCACTATGGAAACACAGCAGGAAAAATTTTCGACCCGTATCATCGACCTTCTTTCTCCCATAGGTAAAGGACAGCGAGGTTTGATCGTTTCCCCGCCTAAAGCAGGTAAAACTATTCTCCTGAAAGAAATCGCTAACAGCATCACCACGAATCACCCGGAAATCTACCTGATGGTTCTGCTGATCGACGAGCGGCCGGAGGAAGTTACCGATATTGAGCGTTCCGTGCAAGGCGAGGTGGTCAGTTCCACCTTTGACGAGCCACCTGAAAACCATGTGAAAGTAGCGGATATGGTTCTGGATCGGGCTAAGCGCCTGGTGGAACACAAGTACGACGTGGTCATCCTTTTGGACAGCATAACCCGTCTGGCCAGAGCCCACAACCTTGTTGTCCCCCCCAGCGGGCGCACGCTGTCGGGCGGCGTGGACCCCTCGGCACTGCACAAGCCCAAGCGGTTTTTTGGGGCGGCGCGCAACCTGGAAGAAGGCGGCAGCCTGACCATACTGGCCACTGCCCTGATTGAAACGGGCAGCCGGATGGACGATGTTATTTTCGAAGAGTTTAAAGGAACAGGCAACATGGAGCTGATCCTGGACCGGCGGCTTGCTGAGAGAAGACTTTTCCCGGCTATTGACGTCTTGCGTTCGGGGACGCGCAAAGAAGAACTTCTTCTTTCGAAAGAAGAGTTGGAGATGATCTGGCAGTTCCGCAAGGCCACTGTAGGAGCGGCGCCCTGGGAGGCCATGGAGATGCTGGTGGAGCAAATGAAACGGACCAGAACAAACCGGGATTTGGCGCAGGCTTTCCTGCACCTGCGGCGTGCTGAACATTCCTCTAACGGGCGTGCGGAAACCGGCCGGAAAGGGAATTACAGCATGGGAACCTAAAACAGCTTGCAATTATGTATAAAAATCACCTCTTCTGGCAAAACTATCAATTGATTTGCCTGATGAAGAGGTGATTTTTAAATGCAAATTACAAGAATAAAGCAAACAAAGTCAAAGCTTTTATAGCAGTTTTTTCTGCCATGGCTGTTTTCTGTTCAGCCTGTCCGGCTTTCGCGCGGCTTGATGAGCTGGTTGTGGAGAGCGCTCCTTATATTGCGCCGCCTGTTATGGCAGAAACTGCAGCACAGGTGCTTTATGAAGTTAAACCGGGTGACACCCTGTCGGAAATCGCCAGAAAAAACAGTTTGTCTATACAGACCCTGGCCTCGGCCAACAGCCTGTCCAACCTGGATAAAATCCGCTCAGGCCAGTTGTTGAAAGTGCCGTCTGACTGTCTGGTGCACCGGGTGCAACCAGGCGAGACATTATTGGAAATTGCCAGTATGTACAAGGCTGACGTAAATCTGATCGGGGTCCGCAACGGGCTCTCCAACTTAAACAGTATTGTTGTTGGACAAAAGATTTTTATTCCGCATGCCGCACGGGGCACAGAGTCTTCAGTGTCTAGGGGTCCGGCGCTATGCCCGATGTCGTGGCCTCTGGCGGGAGTTATAACCTCTCCCTTTGGAATGAGGGAAGGCAGGCCGCACGAAGGTATTGATATAGCCGCGGAAGAAGGGACTCCAGTAAGGGCGACCGCTGCCGGACGGGTTGTTTTTGCCGGTCCCAGGGGAACCTACGGGCTAGCCGTCATCTTAGATCACGGCAACGGGACCCGTACACTTTACGCCCACTGTTCCAGGTTGTTGGTTGCCGAGGGTAGTTCTGTTGACGCTAGCACTATAATTGCCCTGTCCGGCAATACCGGTCGCTCAACGGGGCCGCACCTGCACCTGGAAGTACTCAAAAACGGTGTGCCCTTTAACCCATTAATCTACCTGGATGAAGAAAGCTACTACGGTTAAACAGGAAGCCGCCCGCAGGGCGGCTTCCTGTTTTTGAGACAAGGGGACGGTTCTCCTGTCTCACTTAGTGAGACAGGAGAACCGTCCCCTTGTCTCAAAATGTAAGGCGTAGGTATGCATGAATGTCTCATGGATCAAAGATCTAAAAAGAGGAATGCAGGATATACCTATGGCTTACAGCCTATGACCGACTAAGGGGCGTCAAATCCTTTGTCATGTTTGAAGATATGCTTTATAATTGGTGCATATAAAATCCTGGGTAGGGGGTGGAGCTGGTGTACCGTTTGGTTTTTGCCGGGGATGACGGGCAGTTGTACGACCACCACAGCCTGCGGGCTACAGGGCGCACCGGGGACCGGTTTGTCGAGATCAACGGGGCTGATCTGGAAAAACTTCCGGCGGGAGCTTCCCTGGTCCTGGTGCCCGGCGGCAAACCCGTGGGGATCAACCGTGCCGGTCGTTTTTCCCGGCTTGAGCGTAACCCGTGGCGGGAGGGGCAGACCTGGGCGGTAGGCGCGCTGCTGCCACAAGGTTACACCCGCACCCTGCTTCCCTCATACCACCGGACTCAAGAAGGGAAGCCGGTTCCCCTGCTGGGTTACGCGGCTGTGGCCTGCCGGGACGGGGAAATGTATGTGGCTGCCTGCCGGACGGACAATCCCCACCGCTGGGATCCGGCCCATTATGATTCCTGTGAACTTCCGGCGCTGGTGGCGAAAAAAGTGAAAAAGCACCCGGCTAACCGCATCCTGCGACAGCTTGCCCACTGTGCCCTGGAGTACCATTGTTTCACCGCTCAGAATATCTTTTACAGTCGCTGGGAGGGGGGCATACCTGTTTCTCCGGCCTGTAACGCCGGCTGTCTTGGCTGTATTTCCGAGCAGCCCGCGGAATGCTGTCCCTCACCGCAAGCGCGGATAAAATACCATCCTGCGCCGGGCGAAGTTGCTGAAATTGCGGCGCCGCACCTCCAGAGTGGGGATGGCTGTATGATCAGCTTCGGACAGGGCTGCGAAGGGGAACCGACCCTGGCTGCCGGGACCATAGCAAAGGCTATTGAAATGATCAGGGGTGTTACCGGCCAGGGTACTATAAACATGAACAGCAACGCCGGCTTTACTGCCGGGGTGTCCGGTATTTGCCGGGCTGGCCTGGACGCCATCCGGGTCACCTTGATCAGCGCCAGAGAGCAAATATACCAGGCCTATCACCGCCCTCAAGGTTTTGACCTTTCTGACGTGCGCAACTCCATTAAAATCGCGGTCTCCAGCGGGGTTTATACCTCGTTGAATTTACTTGTTCTGCCCGGGCTCACGGACCGGGAGGAAGAGACGCAAGCATTATTGGAGATGGTGCGCGATACAGGTGTGAATATGATCCAGCTGCGCAACCTCAACATAGACCCGGATTTTCTTTTTCAGTATGTACCGGCAAAGGGCGGAGAAATATTGGGCATACCAGCCATGATCGATATATTACAGAAAGTACCCGGGCTGGAAATCGGCAGTTTCAGCCGGCCGGTACGGTAGTAGTAAAGCAAAAAAATTGACAGGATTTACAGGATTAAAAAAAATGATTTACAGGATTAAAGGATAACACCTTTTATAATGAGTTAAGGTCGAAAGGAATTAAACAAATTTTTAAATAAATTATTAAATTTTTTTATCAAAGGGATTGTGATACCTGTAATAGTGCACAATTAAAGAAATGAAACTATGCAGTTCATTTTTTGAAATCCTGTTAATCCGGTTTAATCCTGTAAATCCTGTCAATTTGTATTTAAGTTGAAAAACACTTTTTCTTGCGGGGCAGTTAACCCTGTGCTATAATTAGGAAGTGTGTTCCTTTGTTTGAACGAAAAGAGGTGAAATCCGGTGAAAGAAAATATACACCCGAAATACGTAAAAGCCAAGGTGTCCTGCGTTTGTGGTGAGTCGTTTGAGACCGGTTCAACTAAAAAAGAACTGCGCGTAGAGATCTGTTCTAAATGTCATCCTTTTTATACTGGCACGCAGCGGACGATCGATACCGGCGGAAGGGCCGAGCGCTTCCGCAAGAAATACGGCTTGACGAAGTAAGAAAAGGTAGCAGAGCGAGCGCTCTGCTATTTCTACTAAAGGGGTGATGTGATGAGTTCCCCGTTTCAATATGGAGGTCAGGCTGTAATTGAGGGGGTCATGATGCGGGGTCCTGATACCCGCGCCATTGCCGTTCGCCGTCCGGACCAGACCATTGTGGTTGATGAAAAAAAAGTAGGCTCGCTTACCAAGCGGGTGCCGGTATTAAAATGGCCTTTGGTGCGCGGCGTGGTGGTGCTGATAGAATCCCTGGTTTTAGGCATTGAGGCTTTGACCTACTCGGCCAATCAGGCTATGGGCGAAGAAGAGGAAGAAAAGCTGACTACCAAAGAGATAGTGATCACAATCATACTCTCTTTGGGCTTTGCTGTTTTTCTTTTTGCCATACTGCCCACAGCGGCAGCCCACCTGATGATCAAAATAGCGCCCGGCAGCATGATCCAGAATCTTATTGAAGGATTTTTCCGGATTGCCGTTTTCCTGATTTATGTGGTTGCCATCGGCAGGATTGGTGACATCAAACGGGTTTTTCAGTACCATGGGGCGGAGCACAAAGTGATTAACGCCTATGAGGCCGGTGATCAGCTAACGGTGGAGCGGGTACAGCGGTATGCCACTCTTCACCCCAGGTGTGGTACTAGTTTTCTTTTAATAGTAATAATAATGAGCATCTTGCTATTTTCCCTGCTGGGCCAGCAGGTGCTCTGGTGGAGGATACTCTCCAGGGTCATTCTCCTGCCCGTGTTGGCGGGTATTTCCTATGAATTGGTTAAGCTATCAGGTAAGTACGCTGCCGCTCCTTTATGCCGTGTTCTGATCGCTCCGGGCATGTGGCTGCAGAAACTTACCACCAACCCGCCTGATGACAGTCAGGTGGAGGTGGCTATTGCCGCCTTTGGGGCTGTGTTGAAGGAAGGTGACGAATAGTGCTGGAAAGATTGGCCAGCATAGAGGAAAAGTATGAGGAACTGGGAAACCTGATCGGGGACCCTGAAATCATGGCCGACCTCGATCGCTGGCAGCAATATGTCAAGGCGCACGCAGATTTAGCAGATGTTGTAGCCATATACCGTGACTTCAAGAAAGTCAACAAAGAGCTTCAGGAGGCAAAAACACTCCTTGTTGAGGAGCCGGACATTGAATTGCGTGAAATGGTCCAGACCGAAATGGATGACCTTGCTGAAAAGAAATCCAGCCTGGAGCAGCGTCTTAAAATACTGCTGCTGCCCAGGGATCCCAATGATGAGAAAAATGTTATCCTGGAGATTCGCGCCGGCACCGGCGGTGAGGAGGCTGCTCTCTTTGCAGCGGTCTTGTTCCGCATGTATACCCGTTACGCTGAGAGGCAGGGTTGGAAAACAGAAGTTTTAAACGCTAACTATACCGATATCGGCGGCTTTAAAGAGTTGATCTGCCTGATCCAGGGGAAAGGCGCTTACAGCTATTTTAAGTTTGAGAGCGGCGTGCACAGGGTGCAGCGCATTCCCTCTACCGAGTCCGGTGGGCGTATTCACACCTCCGCTGCTACGGTGGCGGTGTTGCCGGAAGCGGAAGATGTGGATGTTGCGATCGACCCCAACGATTTAAGAATTGACGTTTTCTGCGCGTCCGGACACGGCGGCCAGTCTGTAAACACAACCCAGTCCGCAGTGCGGATTACCCACATGCCCTCAGGCATAGTCGTTTCCATGCAGGATGAGAAGTCGCAGCATAAGAATAAGGACAAGGCAATGAAGGTGTTGCGGTCCCGCCTGCTGGACCGGGCACAGGAAGAACACCAGCAAAAAATGTCTAATACCAGGAAATCAATGGTGGGATCAGGAGACCGCAGTGAGCGGATCCGTACTTACAACTTTCCCCAGAACCGGGTTACCGATCACCGGATTGGGCTGACTTTGCACCGCCTGGACGGGGTTTTAGAGGGTGAACTGGATGAAATCATTGAAACACTTGTTACCACCGACCAGACCGAGCGCTTAAAGCAATTGGATTAAAGGTGTTTAACTGATAATAAGAGCAACATAAACAAGCTTGCCAGAGCAGGGCCGAATTTATTCGGCCCTTTGTCCAATAAATTGGACGTGGGACGTGAGATTTGGGTCGTGGGATTTTGGGGTATTCCACCCTGGTAAATTAAAAATTCATACAGCCCGGGTAACTTGTCACCGAAAATAGTGCGAATGAATTCGCACCTACAGCTACAAGGGACCTTCATGCATTCCTTTTGTGTCTTTGAGCCCTTTAATGCTATCTTTCATTCTCACGTCTCACGTCCCATTGCCCACGTCTCATTTGAGGTGAGGAAGTTGATTTTAACCGTTAAATCCGCCCTGAGACAGGCCAGGAGACAATTTGAAGAAGCAGGGACCGCTTCTCCGGCACTGGACGCTGAAGTGCTGCTGTCTCATGCCACTGGCCTTGACCGGGCTGGATTGTATTCTCATTGGGACCAGCAGCTGTCAAAGGAGGAAGAAGCGCTTTTTCACGAACTTACCCGCAGGCGGCAGAGTGGTGAGCCGGCAGCTTACATAACAGGCCGCAAGGAATTTATGGGCCTCGATTTTATGGTTAACTCTTCTGTTTTGATTCCCCGGCCCGAGACTGAACTGCTGGTTGAAAACGCGCTTAAACGTATGTCCCCGGCCGGTACGGTGATAGACGTCGGGACCGGCAGCGGGGCCATTGCCGTTAGCCTGGCTTTTTATAACCACGGGTCGATGGTGTTCGCCATTGACTGCTCCCCTGAAGCATTGGAGATAGCCCGGCGAAATGCGTTTAAAAACGGAGTCACTGATAGGGTGTTTTTTTTCGAGGGCAGCCTGCTTGACCCCCTGGACGGATTGTTGCGGCCCGGCCAGGCAGACCTGATTACAGCCAACTTGCCGTATATTGCCACAGGTGACCTGCAGGAGCTGCCCAGGGGGGTCAGGCTGTTTGAGCCTTTACTGGCCCTGGATGGGGGCGCTGATGGGATGGAACATTACCGCCGCCTGATCCCGCAAACAGAAATATACCTCAAACAAGGCGGCCTCCTTCTGTTTGAAATTGGCTTTAATCAAGGGCATCAGGCCTTGCATCTCTTGCATCCAAAACTATGGCAGGCGAAAGTTATAAAAGATCTGACGGGTTTGGATAGGCTGGTATTGGCCGAGTACCTTGGGACGTGAGAAATGAGACGTGAGACGTGTGATTTGGGCATTCCACTTGGGTCTTTTGAGACAAGGGGAGCTCGTTTACTAGTGCTGTAAAGAGGATTTGTCCGGATAATCTGGACCTGCAATTTGACACGTGAGAAGTGGAACATCTTAGATGTGTCGTAAGAATGAAAGAAATTACTGTTTAAAACAATTTGAAGGTGCCCTTGATGTTCTTAATAACAGGAGCTTGAAAGATAACAAGCCCAATCTAATTGACCGGGATGGAATACCCGAAAGTCTCACGTCCAACGTCAAAAACGGATGGTTGAAAACAGTAAAATTTGGGATTATAATTTAAAAGCGTTTATTATGGATACTTTTAAATATAAATGAGGTGGCCGTGAGTGACTGAAAGAAATATAGCCACCCTGTACATGAAAGTTGACCCGGTACATCCTGAGCAGAAAGATATTGAAGAAGCGGCGCTGATTCTACGCGGGGGAGGGTTGGTGGCGTTTCCCACTGAAACAGTGTACGGCTTGGGCGCAAACGCTTTGGACGGGCGGGCGGTGGCAAGGATCTTCAAGGCCAAGGGACGTCCTTCGGACAACCCCATTATTGTCCATGTGGCAGGCCGCGAGCAGGTCAGCGCGCTGACTGAGAGCCTTCCTGCCGCGGCGGAAATGTTGATGGACGCTTACTGGCCTGGCCCCCTTACTCTTGTTCTCCCGGTTGGAGAAATGGTGCCGCGAGAGGTTACAGCCGGGCTCCGGACTGTTGCGGTGCGCATGCCCGATCACCCGGTGGCCCTGGCTTTAATAAGGGCTGCGGGTGTGCCTGTGGCGGCGCCCAGCGCCAATATGTCGGGACGGCCCAGCCCTACCTCTGCTGAACACGTGTTGGAGGACTTAAAAGGTAGAATTGAAGCTGTTCTTGATGGCGGGCCGGCTGGAGTAGGAGTTGAATCAACAGTACTGGACATGACCTCAAAGGTGCCGGTGGTTTTAAGGCCCGGGGGAATAACCCCGGAGGATCTCAGAGATGTTTTGGGTGAAGTAGAAGTTGATCCGGCTGCCGCGGCCGGTTTTAGCAAGGAGGAAAAACCCCGTTCCCCCGGGATGAAATACGCACATTACGCTCCATTGGCGCCACTGCGTCTGGTGATAGGGAAACCGGAGGCTGCGGCCTTAAAGATTAAAGAACTGGCTGGCGATGAAAAGGCCAGAGGCAGGAAGGTAGGGATCCTTTCTTTCTCTAAAAACGATGATTTTTCCTATTATGGAGAGGTAGTGACCGCCGGGTGCAGGGAAAAGCCTGAAACCGTCGCTGCCGGCCTGTATTCAGCCCTGCGGCGTTTTAACGATCTCGGTGTGGATATTATCTTTGCCGAAGGGCTTGATGAGCTTGGGGTGGGGCTGGCGGTAATGAACCGTCTTAAAAAGGCAGCCGGCGGCCACATTATAATTGTCTAGTGCGCCAGTTGTAGGCTTGAACGATATTTTATCCAAGCTAAGTGAGACAAGAGAACCGTCCCCTTGTCTCAAAAGGCAGTCGGCGGCATTATAATAGTGCAGGGGACAGGTCATTAGTCCCCCCTTCGTCTGGAGGCAGGTATGAGTATTGTTACCTTAATAGTATTAGCGGTAGCGCTGGGTACGGACGCCTTCTCCCTTTGTGTGGGAATCGGGCTGGCCGGGGTAACCCGGCGGCAGATGTTAGTAATCAGCGTTACCGTTCTGGTGTTTCACGTTTTCATGCCTCTGGCGGGCTGGGTTGTCGGCGAGTTCGCGGGCAGCAGGCTCGGCAGGGCGGCGTCAGTGATTGGGGCCGTACTCCTGGTTTACCTGGGCGCCAGAATGATCTGGACTACCATACGGGGCGGCAGGGAGACAGAAATAAAAAAGATTAACTTTACCACCTGGGGGTTGGTCCTGTTGGGCACCAGTGTAAGCATGGATGCCCTGAGTGTTGGTTTTACCCTGGGCGCCCGTCAGGTAAACCTTTTGCTTACCGCGGGAACAATAGGCATAGTGGCGGGGGCGATGACCGCCAGTGGGCTCATCTTTGGCCGTTTTGTGGGACGTTGGGTGGGCGAGAGAGCTCAACTCCTGGGCGGAGTAATCCTTGTCGGCATCGGCGCGAAGCTGTTCTTTTGAGGAAACAATTAGACAGGATTGACAGGAGTAAATAAGATTAACAGGATTTTAAAAACTATAAGGGTTTCATGATTATAGTTGAAAGAAATAATTGTTAAATATCAGAGTAAAGGATTTGCAGATTAACTAGAAATTAATATTTTTTATTTAATCCTGTGAATCCTGTCAAAATGTTTTAGGTGGTGATCCAGCATGAAAATCCTCTTCGTTTGTACCGGGAATACCTGCCGCAGCAGTATGGCCGAAGCTCTGGCAAGGAAGCTTTTGACCGGCAGATCCGCAGATAAATGTGATGTGCAATTCTTTTCCGCCGGAGTAGCGGCATTCCCGGAAGACCGTGCCTCGCGGGAGGCGGTGCAGGCGATGTCCGAAATGGGTATAAACCTTCAGCACCACCGGGCGACCAGGCTCAGCCGGGATAATGTGTTAGAGTCCGATTTGATTCTGACCATGACCAGAGGCCACTTTTCTCACATTAAAAATCTTTTCCCCCTGTCTGCTGCAAAGGTTTTCACCCTGGCCGGATATGCGGACTCCACTGGTGATGTGCCTGACCCGTTTGGACAATCGCTGGAAGGTTACCGCCGGTGTGCCCGCAGGCTTGAAGAGTTGATTGACCGTATGTTGGACAAGCTTTTGCAAAAAAATAAATGAAAAAGATTTATCAGAGGGCTTTAAAAGGAAAATTCCACTTTGTTGTAGAACCCTGGTATTAGATCCTGTCGAAACACTCTGATAAGGCGAAAGAAGGGTTTATCAAGGATATGAAAATTGCTTTAGGGTGCGATCACGGGGGGTTCCGCTTGAAAGAAGAAATAGCCGTGCATCTCAAGGCGTGTGGCATAGAATATAGTGACTTCGGCGCCTTTTCAGAAGAACCGGTGGATTATCCCGATCTGGCCTTGAGTATTGCCGAGGCTGTAAAAAAAGGCGATTTTGACCAGGGTGTGATCTGCTGCGGCACTGGTATCGGAGTAGCCATAACCGCTAATAAGGTGCCTGGCATCCGGGCTGCCCAGTGCCATGACACTTTTTCCGCCAGGGCGGCCAGGGAGCATAATAACGCTAACATCCTGACCTTAGGCGGACGGGTGATTGGACCCGGTCTGGCCAGGGATATTATCAATGTTTGGCTTGAATCAGAGTTTACTGGTGGGCGACACGCCCGCCGGGTAGATAAAATAAGTTCTATCGAGCAAAAATATTCATGTTGCAGCCGGCAGTAAAAATGATGCCGGTCGTGGGGAGGATTTTTAAATGAGCCTATTACGCCCTCTTTCCGAAGTTGACCCTGAAATATTTCATGCTGTTGAGCTGGAAACCCAGCGACAGCGGCGCACCCTGGAACTGATCGCATCAGAGAATGTGGCCAGTTGCGCGGTTATGGAGGCGCAGAGTTCAGTTCTAACCAACAAATACGCCGAAGGATATCCAGGCCGCCGTTATTACGGAGGCTGCGAGTTTGTTGATATTGCTGAGAGTTTGGCTATTGCGCGGGCAAAGGAGCTGTTCGGGGCTGAATATGCCAATGTGCAGCCTCACTCCGGGGCCCAGGCCAACACCGCTGTTTATTTTGCCCTCTTGAAACCGGGGGATACCATTCTCGGCATGGATCTTGCCCACGGTGGACACCTCACCCACGGCAGTCCGATTAACATCTCAGGATCATATTTTAAAATAGCGTTTTATGGGGTAGAAAAGGAAACCGGTCTGATCAATTACGAGAAGGTCTTTGGCGCGGCCATGGAAAGCAAACCCAGGATGATCATAGCCGGAGCAAGCGCTTACCCACGGGCAATTGATTTTTACAAAATGAAAGAAATAGCTGAGGAAGTGGGAGCTTATTTAATGGTGGACATGGCCCACATTGCCGGACTGGTGGCGGCGGGCCTGCATATGAGCCCGGTGCCGCATGCCGATGTGGTTACCACCACCACTCATAAAACCTTGCGGGGTCCGAGAGGCGGCCTGATTTTAAGCAAATACGGCGAGAAATACGGCACTAAGATCAACCGGGCTGTATTCCCCGGTATTCAGGGGGGGCCGTTGATGCATATCATAGCCGCGAAGGCGGTAGCGCTGAAGGAAGCGCTGGATCCAGGTTTTAAAGAGTACCAGCAAAGGGTTGTAGGCAACGCCAAGGCACTTGCCGCCGCTCTGCGGGAACGCGGTTTTGACCTGATATCAGGCGGCACCGATAACCACATGATCCTGGTGGATTTAAGAAGTAAGAACATAACCGGCAAAGAAGTGCAGGAGCTTTTTGATGAGGTCGGCGTAACCGTAAATAAGAATGCCATACCATACGATCCCCAATCGCCAAACATTGCCAGCGGTATTCGTATCGGCACCCCGGCGGTAACCACCCGCGGGCTTCAGGAAGAAGATATGTACCAGATCGCCGAAATAATGGACTACGCCATAGCTAACCGTGACAGCCGGGAAAAGATCGAAAAGGCACGAGCGAAAGTGGCCGGACTCTGTGACAAGTACCCTCTGTATTGAGATGTGGGAAGTGGGACGTGGGATTCAGGCATTCCACCCAGGTCTTTTCAACCTCTCAAAAGTTCTGGGATCCCCCATCCGGCAGCGGTGGGCTGAAGTTATAGGTGCGAATTTATTCGAGCTAAAGATTTTTCCTTTGGAAGTCCAAAGTTCTATAACGCGAATCGGATTTTATAAGGTGTAATAATGAAGCATAAAAAACAGGCCGACGATCAAAACAACTGCAATATTGAAGAAAACAAACTTTTAAATGACGGAAAAGAAATACCCCAGAGTCTCACGTCTCACGTCTCACGACCCACGTCCCAGTGTCCCACGACCCAACGTCCGGACTGGGATCAATATTTTATGAATATAGCCAACGTGGTGGCTACCCGTTCAACCTGCTTGCGCAGGCAGGTAGGGTCTATTGTCGTTATGGACAAGCGTATTCTTGCCAGCGGCTATAACGGTGCGCCGGCCGGGTTAAGACACTGCCTTGAAATAGGGTGCCTGCGGGAAAAGCAGGGTGTGCCGTCCGGCCAGCGCCATGAGCTCTGCCGTGGCCTGCATGCCGAACAAAATGCTATCATCCAGGCAGCAGTTCATGGTATCGCCATCAAGGGAGCGGTCTATTACGTTACCCACCAGCCCTGTGTCCTGTGCGCCAAGATTCTGATTAACGCGGGGATTAAAAAGATTGTTTTTCAAGGCGAATACCCCGACCCGATGTCCCTGGCGCTGTTTGAAGAGGCCGGCACAAAACTGGTGCACTACAAGCCATAATAAAACATATTGACAGGACCTAATCCAGTTAATCCTGTCAATATGTTTTGAGAAAGTTTTGAATATCTCAGGTAATTAACATTTTTAGCAAGATTAGCATGCTGTGGTAATATAAATAAAAAAACAGGGGATGTCTTTTTGCTGAAAGTACTGACTGTTTTTGGGACCAGGCCGGAGGCCATCAAAATGGCGCCTTTAGTTAAAGAGCTTGAAAAGCACCGCGCTGAAATAGACTGCAAAGTGGCGGTTACTGCCCAGCACAGGGAAATGCTGGACCAGGTGCTTTCATTATTTGAGATCAATCCCACGTATGACCTTGATATAATGAGGCATGGCCAGAATCTTTTTGATATAACCGGCAGGGCGCTGGCCGGTCTGGAGAAAGTTTTATTAAAGGAAAAACCCGATTTAGTGCTGGTGCATGGAGATACTACCACTACCTTTGTAGCGGCCTTAGCCTCCTTCTATCTGCACATTCCGGTAGGACATGTGGAAGCGGGCTTGCGAACGAGGGACAAGTTTTCACCATTCCCGGAAGAAATCAACCGGCGCCTGACCGGGGTGCTGGCCGACCTTAACTTCGCGCCTACAGCCACCGCCAGGCAAAACCTGCTGGAAGAAGGGGCGCCGCCGGAAAAAATCTTTGTTACCGGGAATACGGTCATTGATGCCCTTATGGCAACCGTTCAACCGGAGTATCGCTTTAATGATAAGATACTAAACGGGATAGGTTACGGCAGCCGCAGGGTTCTCCTGGTAACAACCCACCGCAGGGAAAACTTAGGCGAGCCTATGCGAGACATTTACCGCGCCCTGCGGGAGATAGTGGAAAGCTACCCGGATGTGGAAGTGGTGTTTCCCGTTCACAAAAACCCGGCTGTGCGCAATGTTGTCGAGGAAGAACTGGCTGGGCTGGCCAGGGTGCACTTGATTGAACCAATGGATTATCAGCCATTTGCAAACCTTATTGACCGCAGTTACCTGGTGCTGAGCGATTCCGGCGGGATTCAGGAAGAAGCCCCCTCCCGGGGCAAACCGGTGCTTGTACTGCGCAATACCACTGAGCGCCCTGAAGCGATTGAAGCCGGCACAGTACGGCTGGTCGGCACCGACAGGTTAAAGGTGGCCGGTGAAACCAGGCGACTTCTGGACGACAGGGATTTTTACAGGGAGATGGCCAATGCGGTCAACCCATACGGTGACGGACACGCCTCTGAAAGAATAGTACAGGCGATCCGGTTTCATTATCGGCTGTCTAAAGAAAAACCCGCAGAGTTCTGCCCATAAAATATGCAAGTTATTCAACAAAGGTGCCTGGCACCATTTGTTGAATAACTTTTTGAACGAAGCTTAAAATTTTTTTCAATTACCAAAATAAAAAGTTTATCATGCTGGAGGAATAACAGTATTTTTGTAGAATCAATAAAATCAGAGTAGTTAGGTGGATCAATCCTGAAGGATACCGCAGGGATGCCCGACAAAAAAGATAGAGAAAAAGAAACAAAGAAACCTGGCCAGATAGGTGTCTTCCAGGCGCTTGGCCTAACCACCACCATTGGTATGGAGTTAGCTATCACAGTGGTGCTTGGTTATTATGGCGGCAAATACCTGGATACAAGATTCGCCACCGGACCGTGGTTTCTGCTGACAGGAGTGCTGGTTGGGCTTGCTGTCGGCGTTGCGGGTGTCTTTAAAACGCTTCAGGGGTTCTTTGAGAGGGAGTAGGGTAAGTGCGCGATTGGGATTTTGACGGCCAGTTAGTTAAGACATTAAAAATATCTGGTGTTGTTTTGTTATTCCTTTTCTTCGCCGTATTTTACAAGCCGGACGATCCTGTCATTATGGGCTTTTTGGTGGGGGTTGCCATCGGCATGTGGAATGCTTTTTTTCTGGGTAAAAGGTTGCGCGCCATAGTTCAAATGATTGTGCCCAAGGCTACCTCTCACATGAAGGCAGGGTTTGCCCTGCGGCTTTCCATCATTTTCGCGGTATTATTTTTTGTGGCAAGAACCAATTGGATAAATATTTACGCGGCGGGAGCAGGGCTTTTTATTGTTCCCGTTGTTTTTACTATCGGGGCTGTGAGTATGGCTATGGGCACATCAGCCCGCAAGCCTGAGAGGCCAACTCATTAAAATAAAATAAAAATTTAAGAGAGAAAGGGGTGAGAAAAGAGATATGTTGAGCTTGCATGAGGTAGAACAACAGCTAAATTTTTGGGGCTGGCCAGCCAACGGTTCTTGGGAATTGGTCGTGGGCAATACTCATTTGCTTTTTAACCCAAAAACCTTGATCATGACCTGGATTACCATGTTCCTGGTGGCTATTTTTGCCATAGCGGCTACCCGCAATATGAACTTACGCAAGCCAAAAGGGGCTCAAAACGTTCTTGAGACGATCTACGAGTTTATAAGGGGCCTGGTCAATGACAACATGGATCCTAAAAAAGGCGCAGCACTGCTTAGTATTGTGGTTACTTATTTTATATTTATCCTGTTTTCCAATCTAATCGGTCTGGTCCCTACCTTAAGTTCGCCGACGGCTGACTATAACACAACTTTGGGCCTTGCACTTTGTACCTTCATTATAATATACATCTTCGGGATCAAGTACAAAGGACTGGGTTACTTCAAGCACTACATCCAACCCTTCGTGTTTTTCCTGCCAATTGTCATCATTGAAGACTTTGCTAAGCCAATTACGCTGACCTTCCGTCTTTACGGCAACATTTATGGCGGAGAGGTTTTGATGGCTGTGCTGCTGGGTCTGTTGGGCGGATGGACGCATGTTTTTGGTGGATTTGCTGCTTCTGTGGTATGGCTGGCTTTCAGTATTTTTGTCGGTTTTATCCAGGCTTTTATCTTTACCATGCTCAGTATAGCTTATGTTGGGCAGGCTGTAGCCGATCATCACTAAGAAAAATTTAGATGTTTCTACAAGTAGAGTTCTGTTGGGGAAAAATTTAATACTGGCATGATTAAATTTTATTTTGGAAAGGAGGGGAAATGAATGGAAGTAGGAGCTGGTGCTGCTCTAGGTGCAGCTTTAGCCGTGGGTCTTGCCGCTCTGGGCGCTGGTATCGGTGACGGTATGGTCACTGGCGCAGCGGTCAGTGGTATAGCTCGTCAGCCGGAGGCAAGGGGTAACATTATGACCCTTATGTTCATCTCCGTAGGTCTGATCGAGGCGCTGCCAATTATTGCTGTCGTTATCGCCTTCATGCTCTTTGGTAAAGTTGGTGCTCACTAGAATTTATTTATGCATTATGGCAAAAAAGGCGTAGCTTTTAATAGTCGTCAGTTGTCAGGCAGTATTTTGCCTGGCATGGGAATTCGGCTTTGCCGAATTCCTTCTATATCCGACGTTTGATGTCCGGCAGACGTTCATGCAAAAAACAATTTGTTTTTATGTTTTATCGGATTCTTAAATAACGGCATTCGGGCGACTGGCGGCTATTATGGCTAAGTCTTCCTTTTGTCCACAAGCGATGGAAGGAGGGAAATTTTAGTGGGGTTGGAGTTTAACGCAACACTGCTGGCGCAGATAGTTGATTTTATAATTTTATTGGTTTTCTTGCGTATGGTGGCGTTCAAGCCCTTAGCAAAAGTACTGAGCGACCGCTCTGAAAATATTGCCAGCAATATCGCCGCTGCCGAACAGGAAAGGCAGGAGGCTGAGCAGCTCAAGGCTGGATATGAGGCTGAAATGCGCCGCGCCCGTGAACAAACCCAGGAAATTATCCAAAAGGCCACCAAGGCAGGCGAAGACCAGGCCCTGGAAATTATTGATAACGCCAAGAATGAGGCGGGAAGGCTGAAAGACGCCGCCCTGGCCGAAATCGAGCGCGAAAAACAAAGAGCTGTTGCAGAACTGCGTGAACAGGTCGCAACGCTTTCCGTACTGGTTGCAGGTAAGATTATTAACAAGAATATGACAGACCAGATCCAGCGCAACATGATTGATGACTTCATTAAAGAGGCAGGGGAGTTGCAATGAGAGGTCCTGTAGCGGGGCGTTATGCAGCAGCGTTGTATGATATTGCCTCACAAGAAGAAACATTGCCGAAATACAAAAGCATGGTGGATAGTGTAGAAGATGAACTTAAAGCTATTAGTGCGGTGATCAAGGAAAACGCCGATTTGCAAAAGTTACTCTACCATCCCCAGATTACCCCTGCAGCTAAAAAAGAGTTACTTGACCAGTTGTTTAAAGGTAAAATCTCAGTTATTACGAATAACTTTCTTGCCTTGTTGGTAGACCGCCGCAGGGAAACATATTTTGACAGCATAGTTGAAGAATATGTTTCTCTGGCCAATGCCGGACGAAATATCGTGGCGTCCAGTGTAACCTCGGCGGTTGAGCTGGATGATAAGGAAAAGGGTAAGCTCAGCAAGATTTTGGCAAAGCTGACCGGCCAAAAAGTAACAACCTCTTACGTGGTAGACCCGTCTCTTATTGGCGGGATTGTGGTGCGCATGGGGGACAAAATTATTGACGGCAGTGTCAGGACCAGATTGGCTACCCTGAAAGAGCGCCTGAAGGCAACAAGTTAACCAGATAGGGGTCAAACAAGTAGTTAAATTTGCGACCTGAGGAAATCAGCTCGATTATACGGCAGCAGATAGATAAGTATCAGGCCCACATCGAGATGACCGACGTCGGTAACGTTATCACGGTCGGTGACGGCATCGCCCGTGTTTACGGTTTAACTGACTGTATGTCCATGGAACTGCCGGAATTTCCCGGCGGTGTGCTGGGGATGGCC
>CAZIYV010000052.1:0-19704 GCA_964543575.1 uncultured Pelotomaculum sp. | reverse complement strand
GCGCGGCGGGGCGAACGGGGCGCGCATCCGTCTAGCACCGCAGAAGGATTGGGAAGTCAACCAGCCAACTCAACTGAATACTGTGCTGCAGGTCCTTGAAAAAATTCAAACGGAGTTCAACAGTGCACAGTCAGGCCAAAAAAGGGTTTCTCTCGCCGACTTGATCGTCCTTGGTGGATGTGCGGGTATAGAGCAAGCTGCAAAGAATGCCGGTCACAATGTGTTCGTTCCTTTTATGCCGGGACGCACGGATGCAAAGCATGAGCAGACTGACGTTAAGTCATTCTCGGTGCTAGAACCGGTTGCAGATGGGTTCCGCAACTACCTGAAAACCAAATTTTCCGTATCAGCAGAGGAACTTTTGGTTGATCGTGCACAACTGTTGACATTGACCGCTCCTGAAATGACGGTTCTGCTTGGTGGCATGCGCGTATTGAATACCAATTACAGAAAGTCACAGCACGGCGTCTTCACCAAGAAGCCAGAGACGCTCACGAATGACTTCTTCGTGAATCTGCTCGACATGAGCACGACATGGAAGGCGACATCTGAAGATGAAAACGTGTTCGAGGGTCGTGATCGCGCGACGGGCGAACTCAAGTGGACCGGCACCCGTGTTGATCTCATCTTCGGTTCAAACTCCCAACTCCGGGCTATCGCGGAAGTCTATGCATGTGACAACTCTCAGGATAAGTTCCTACATGACTTCGTGTCCGCCTGGAACAAGGTGATGAACGCAGATCGTTTCGACCTTGCCTGAATCTTAGCATAAACGACTTTGAGGACTTTTGAATTGAGCTGCCAAACGGTTCAAGAGAATGGAGTTTAGTATACCATCACTGAGTAAGGGGCGGCAATTGCTGCCCCTTTATTTTAGAGGATAGGAAAATACGATGGCTAGGGATCAGCGCATCTTCGTATTCCAAAAACCCTCATTCCCAAAAGATTCATTCAGGTCAACACCTATGCCAACCATAGAAATATCGTTTTTGTGTTGATAAACGTTTGTCGCCTGGCTCTTTTGCCCGCGGCTCCAGGCATATGTTTGCCAGAAATGCTTAGCCGCCCCCCTGCGGGCCATCTCCTCGATGACGGCATAGGAACCATACACCCCAACCGCATAGCCGGGTATCTGCTCTCCAGCAGTTCTTAGATAAGCCTCGATTGCGTCGTAATCAACCGGCTGCGCATCGTAGTCCACGGCAAAATATATAGCCGTACCTGTTGGTTGACAGATTAGTTGGGCCTCCTTGCATGCCGCGGCCCCGTCTGCTTGGCCAGCGACAGCTCCTCCGGCCGCCCGGCTTGCGCTGGTCTCGAAAACAGATATAATCTGCATGCCCGCGGCGGTAATAAACTCTGCCTCAGAACGTTTCAGCCGCTTCCATGCGTACTGCTCCGGCACTAAATAGCGGCAAGCGAATTTCATGCCCGCTGCAGCCAAATCTCCGGCCGCGGCAGCAGTTAGAGGCGTTGCACAGTCAATTCCCTTCACTTTTTTTACCCCCACTCCTTTGCTTTAATATTTCAACTGCCTGCTGGATTACATCCGGTACCGGCAAGCCGAATCCGCCGGTGTTAAAAATGAGGCGGCTGCCCCGACAACAGTAATTATTGTTTTATATAATATGTTAGGAACCCATACATTTCGATGCCCGAGGACGTTGAATTTGTCAGGTCTAACAATTTTTTTGGAAGTGTTTTGGCAGCAAGCGTAAATTAACTGTGATTGAAGCTGCAACTCTTTATTATAATATACAGCTCAATTCTATTGGAAATGCCATGTTTATGGGACTAAGCCGGGTTGCCTATTCAAATCAGGTTCGGGGACACCTATTGAAGGGTGAGGAGATACTGGCAAAGCACAGGGCGCAGCTCATTTGGGACGGCGGCTATCTTCGTATTGCGTCCGTTGATTTTCACCCGCCCGATAAAAATCAGGCAGCGGAGCCAGAGCTGTCCAAGCGTTGACTCGGGTGACTCGTCCTCCCAATAGAAACCGTCTTCCTCCATGGACCCAAATTTACGGGTTAGCGTGTTGATGCGGCTCCATCCCTCACGCTGGAGCAGGTAGCGAAGAAGTTCCCGCTCCTCCGGTTCCAGACCCTGAATAATTTTATGGAGGTTTTCTTCCTCCTGCAAGAAAGCGGTGATCTGCCGCTCCCGGTCCTTACGCAGGCGTGCCGGCGCCAGCGAGTAGGATTGACAAGCAGCGCTCAGCCAGTTGTATGGATAATTATCGCTGACAGAGTAGGGCCAAAACCGGCTATTAAACCAAATGTATAGTCTTCAAGACCCAATAAGCCGACCATAAGAAGGATTACTATCCACGTAAAAGCAATAGAAAAAATGAAAAATGCAGCAAGGGGCCTGTGTCTGATTATTTGGGCTATGCTTCTCCTCGAATTTGGCATGCTGCTTCTATCTCCCTAATTATTTTTAATAATTGGGAACAACGGACTGTAATGTCTTAGGCCTTCTTGTTGAATCCATTATCTGTACTGTCTTACCATTATTCACCATGTGAACAGAAAAATCCTACCCGTTGAGGAAGGACTTTACCGAAAAATATCTAATAAAAGAGAAAGCTAAGAAACGACCGCCCGTGGGGGTGGTCGTTGTGATTTTGGAATAATTTATGACAATAACTCTCGAACTGTACTTTTATTAATATGTGATTTTTCTTTTTACCCGGTGCCGGGATTATGCCCATCTGCCGGGCTTGGCGCTCGCTTAGTCTGGTCATAAGTCGTTTTTCTCCAAATTTTATTTACAAAAATTTATTTACCAGTTAGAATATTTACAACTCCACAACTTTCCAGGAGGTGACAACCTTGAAGAAAGAGTACGAGAAGCCTGAATTGATAGAGTATGAAAGTTTACTAAATACAACGGGAAAACCTAGTTGACACTAGAATCTGGCAACAACTTTTCTTTTCGTTAACAGGTACTTGTCTTTGGTTACAGTATTCGCAACTCCATTGCTTTCCAAGGAGGTGACAACCTTGAAGAAAGAATACGAAAAGCCTGAACTGATTGAGTATGATGATCTAAAAAATATTACCGGTCTTAGTTAGTAGAGCTGGAAACAGCTCTTTTTTATTTACCCATCTTCATGAGGTTAATTTCAGGCTGTCTCAGGCTTGCAGTTCCTTTACTGCACTTCTTATAAACTGTCTGACTCTTTCCGGCAACGCCGCCTGCTGCTGTTCATCCCTGGCCACAGGGTCATATATTTTAAAGAATTCATAAAACATTCAGTTTCATTTCACCTAGATTTAAGGATTTGTGCGTATATTATTAATAGGTTCGATTCCTTTTTTTTTAATTTGTCTGTGCCAGGCAGCCCTAACTCATCAGGCTGAAGGACCTTATGAGGAACGGCTACCCGGTGCAGAATTATTTTTTATACGTGCCTATCAGCAAGCAGTCTGGCGAAGCCGTAACCGTCCAGTGTTTTAATCATCGTCATATATCAGCTGGTTAACCCTATCAAAAATACACGGCCTGGTCTCCAGCAGGTCCTCGGTACCCATCACATTAAATAGCGACATCTGCCCATTACGCATGGCAATCTGGATGTTCTGAATTTCTGCGGCCATACCCCGGCGCATGTATAACTCCCAGTGCTTCAGGTGCGTTCGCCTCAGCATGGCCATGTGATTATCTAAGTGCTAAGGGTACAATACATAAATTTTTTGTTGAGGGTGCTGAAGAAGAAGGGGAAGAATTCAATGTTATTCATTTAAACGGACATCAACATAGTTTTTATGGTATATCAAAAAACCGCCGGTTTCTGACGCCGGCGGCTCTTCTTCAATTTCACGCTAATCTTTCTACTCCTGCCGCCGCTCACCCGCCACCGCTTCGGCCAACCTGGCGATGCTGGAGGTCAAAGCCTCCAACTTGCTCTCGATACGCACCAGCAGGTAGGCGGCCACGGCCATGGGAAAACCTACATCACCCACTGCCTGCAGGAAATTTTCCAGCTGCAGTCACTCCTTTCAAAGTAAAATTAAAACACGGCGCCACCCAGCCCGGACCAGCCGGGTCAACTATCCTGGGATAACGCCGTGTCGCGGCGGGGCTCACCGATCACCCCGCCCTCTATGATCAACGCCCTAATTTAAGCGGGCGGGTCGTAAAGGTCGTCGGTGCTGCTGTCTATGACTTTGATATCCTGCTTGGACACTACGTCACCACCTGTACCGGTAAAGATGTTGCGGGCAATGACCAGGTCCATGGCTGTCTGAATCTCAGCGGTAGTTATGTCGCTCCTGGGGTTGTCCAGGGTGATAGTGACGTTTTTACCGGCCTGATTAAGAAACACCATGCGCAGCGTTCTGGCTGTAACGGCCAATCCTATCCCTCCTTTCTTTTATATTCTTTTTTCAGTATTAAACCTCGACCAGTTGAGCTCCGTCCACGCGGGAGATACCGTTTAGCGGATATCCCTGCAGACCGGCCAGGGCGGTGGCCACGTCGAACAGGTCCTGGTCGGACGCGGCGGACTTGACGTTGCTTAAGTTCCTGTTCCGGTAAACCGGGTTGCCGCTCGAATTTAAGCCAACCTGGAGTTCAAGCCTGAGTACGGAATTGGCAGGCACTTTGTTGACAGCCATTTATTCACCTCCTTTTGGGCGGAAGGCCGAACATACAAGCCTTCAGCAATTTTTCTAAGGTAGGGGGTGGGGCGGGCCGGAAAAACAGTTTGGGGCGGTAAAATGTTTTTCCATTTGCCCGCCCCAAACGTATGTTCTAATATTATATTAGCAAATTGGTAATAAGGAGTCAATAGTAAATAAGGGATTTATTACAAACAAATATCGACAATATCTTTGTAAATCCCTTATCTGACTTGATGAAATGGGAAAAAGGATATAACTGTCCTTTATAGAAGAATAAAAACACCGGGTATGTGTAAGGAGAATTTATGTTAGGATTAACCCACATAGTAACAGCCACAGCAATCTACGGTATCGGCAAAGGCAAAATAAAAACGCCCTGGCTCTTACTGCTGGCGTTTCTATCACATTTTGCCCTGGATGTGGTACCTCACTACGAATTCAGCCTTTTCTTGAATTATATTATTAGCGGCTTTGCCCTGGTCCTTCTTGCCATATGGTCTATAGTAAAGCGGGATTACTGTTTCTTCGCGGCCGGATTTTTGGGGATTCTCCCCGACGCCAACTGGATCCTTGGCATCAGCCCATTTTTAATGAAGGTCCATTCATTCATGCATTTTCAAAAATTATGACCTGCTGCCCTGTGAGCCCTGGCCTCCTGCCGCAGAATGCCGTGGAAAGCTCAAGATCCGCATTTAACCATCTTCTCAAGCCGGCTCTGTACAAACTTTTCCGCCCAGGGTCTGGCGAAGGAAAGCTTGTAGGCCAGCCATGAAGGGTAGTCAATGTCGCCGTATTTAGATATAATATACTTCCACAGCGGCCGGTTAAAAAACCGGATCAACATGTTTATTTCATGGTCCTTCATATTCAAAAAGATATTTCTATGGCTTAAGGCCGTTTGGATTTCTTCCTCCATTTCTTTTTCCCATATACTCTGGTACTGTGCAAGCTGCTCCATACCAAATCTTCTTTTAAAAAGAGCCTCTGCCGCTACTTTAGAACAAATCCCGGCGCCGGTGAGCCCGAGATATAAGCCACCCCCGGAAAGAGGCTTGGTTTGACAGGCCGCGTCTCCCACCAGTAAAGTTCGCTCGCCGTATATCCTGGAAGGAAAACCTATGGGCACAATCCCGCCTGTGCCCCTGATCATTTGCATACCTTTAAAAATATCCGGGTAAGCTTCGACCATTCTCCTGAAGCAGCGTTGAGGGCGGCTGTTTCTGCTCCTGCTGACACCTGTACCCACCCTGGCGTGTTTTCCGTCAACCGGTATCAGCCAGCCGAACCATCCCGCGGCTACATCCTCACCCAGGAAAATATGGACCATATCACTTTCCGGGCATTTTAGCTCCACTTCAGCCGCGTACATGCTGACAATATCATCGGACCTGCGGGCATTGATGCGGCGGGCAACTTCAGAGTTTGGTCCATCGGCCCCTATGAGCAGAGAGGCGGTGGCATCTCTTTCCCTGCCTTCTGTTTTTAAAACCACTTGCACACCTGCCGGATAATAATCCTTCACACCGGCCCTGGTTCCTGTCATAATTTCGGCGCCGGCCCGCCTGGCAGCGTCACAAAGCCTGCGGTCAAAGGCTGACCGGTCGATGACCAGCCCGTATGTTTCCTTGCCCCTGATCGCGAGTATTTCCCCACCCGGGGCGTGGACATAAGCGCCATGAATTTTATTGATGATAATATCGTCACATAGCACGTTTGCGGTCTTTAATGTCCTTGGGCTGACCAGCCCCGCGCACTGCATCGGCTCCCCGATATTCCGGTGCTCTTCGGCAACCAGCACTTTGTAACCTTTCTCTGCAATCAACCCGGCGGTCCTGCAACCCGCCGGGCCGCCGCCTATTACTAAAACATCATAATTCATGCCACAGTCCCTTTCCCAGTGAAGGATAATTAGTTTTCCAGAAGTTAAGCCCGTTTTTATATTAGACAACGGATTTATGGATTCCCCTTTTTTATCGTATATTTTCTTAATATTTTTAATAGTACTTTGTGGAAAAAAGCAAAAAAAAAGAGCCAGTATTCCAGCCCTACTAATCACATTTGATTTATGGCTCGCTTATGCTGCCTGGAGCCTGCTCTTTAAAAGTCTTAATCACCTTATCCTTTTCGAAAGGTCCCAGGGCAGGCACACCTCCCTGGGCAAAATATTTTACTATTCCCGCGTAAACAGCCCAAGCCACCTTGCCCTGGTATACGGGATCAGCCAATAGTTTTTCCTCAGTTTCGTTGGTCATAAAGCCTATTTCCACTATTACCGCGGGCATGGAAGTGTTCCTGGTTATATAAAAGTCAACTTCGGACGGCTGGCGGGCGGTGTTTTTGAGCAGGCCGGCGAGTTCAGACTGGATCATCTGGCTGGCCTTCTTGCTTTCAGCCGATCCCTGCTGGACGAATGTCTGGGCGCCGCGGCGGCTGGGATCGGAGGTGCTGTTCACGTGTATGCTCACATACAGGTCAGCCTCATTATCGTTAGCCAGGGCCACTCTCCTTTTCAGGTCTTCCCGCTTTTTCGCCGAAGCCCCTATGGTACCGGGATCACTCAGGTCGGTATCCGTATCCCTGGTCATCAGCACCATGGCGCCTGCCTGTCCCAGGCTTGCCGCCAGGCGTCTGCCCACCTCCAGGGCCACATCCTTCTCCATGGTTCCGCTACTGCCAACAACACCAGGATCGATGCCGCCATGTCCGGGATCGACTACGATCACCCTGTTAGTCAGTGAAGCAGACATAACCTCGACTGTTTTTTGTTCAGCCAGCTCCTGTTTGGATCTGGACAGGAAAAAAGCCAGAAATACCAGGGCCACCAGTAATACGAGGTGCCGTTTTTTAACTCTAAATGCCTTTACGACTATAGGAGACAAAAATAGCTCCCCCTTCTTACCGGGTATCTCTTCCTTATAATGGTATGACGCCTGTTGGGGAATTATACCATATTTATCTTTTATGTAATCCACCTGGTCAGGAGCTGTAGAAACTGCGCTACAGGTTCAAAAATAACCTGGCTCAATAGCGTGCCGAGCAGGTTTGATACCGCCAGGTAGAAAATTATCTGCTTTAGTAAAAGTTCATCTTTATCGCCCCTGGCTACAGCATCGGTTATTCCGGCCAGCAGCGGGTCCACCATCATTACGTTTACAACTATAGCGGCATTTCCCACGATTGAAGCCATTAGCACCGCGGTAGAACGGAATTCCGGATAAAGAGCTCCGGCGTACAGGCCGGACAGCACGTTGACGGTCCACAGGCTGTAGCTGACCAGGTTCCAGTAAAGAAAACCTTTGGGGATATCCATCTTGTTGAACAGGATTTCTTTTAGAGCGCCCAATGATGACAACCGGAATTTGATGATGCTGCTCCCAGGCTTCAGGGCGGTCACCAGGATAAGCGGGATGACTCTAAAAACTGAGCCAGTCTCGCCAAAAGCTTTTATAGCGTTGGAAAATGAGGTGACAAAGCTGGGAATAACCAGAATACCGACTGCCACCCCTAACGTGGAGCCTAAAACAACAAAACGCAGTTTGCGGTTTAAGTCAGCCAGCGCCGCCTGGTAGATTGGTGAGCCGATGACATCGCCGGCCGACGGCGCCAGCAGGGCCTGGTCGTAGGCGCCGCCGATTATGCGTTCAACGGTGGAGGCCAGCAGGGGGGCCTGCAGTGTGTTGGCAAAACTGGCCGCCAGGTAAACCACCCCAAAAAGGGAGATGGCGGTAGCCAGGTGCCTGGTCCTGACACCGGAGAGGCGGGATGAACGGGTCAGGGTATTGATTAAATTGATGAAGGCAGTCAGTAAAAAAACAAATACTAAGCGGTCCACTGTTTCCTCCAGCAGATAACATCAGTAACGATAAGTTAATTATAACATATAAAAATATAACAAAAAAGGAAGGGGTTACCTTCCTCGTGTAATTGGAGCCATTTATCTTTTGGAAAATTGTGAGGCTTTACGAGCCTTTTTCAATCCATACTTTCTACGCTCTTTCATGCGCGGGTCCCTGGTCAAAAAACCAGCCCGCTTCAAGAGGGGACGAAGGTTGGGGTCAGCCTGAATTAAAGCGCGGGCGATGCCCAATTTAATTGCCCCGGCCTGACCGCTGATGCCGCCTCCCAGAACCTTGGCCTGAATGTCAAACCTGGCTGATGCTCCCGTCAACTCTACAGGTTGGCGTACCACCATTTCCAGAGTCTTTCTGCCAAAATATTCGCTTACCGGCTTGTTGTTGATGATCACGTTGCCTTCACCGGGTACAAGGAATACGCGTGCTACCGAGTTCTTCCTGCGGCCGGTACCGTAAAACATAACTTGCGCCAATGTTTTTCCTCCTTCCCTCTACAACTGCCAGGCTTCTGGTTTTTGGGCCTGGTGGGGGTGTTCCGAACCTTTGTATACCTTCAGCTTCTTGGCCATATCAGCCCCCAACCGGGTGTGGGGCAGCATACCTGTGATTGCTTTTTCCACGGCCAGTTCGGGCCTTGTCTTCATAAGTGTTTCGTAGCTGACGACTTTGAGCCCGCCGGGATACCCGGAGTGCCTGTATAACTTTTTATTCTGAAGCTTGTTCCCTGTCAGCACTATTTTTTCAGCGTTGATTACGATCACGTGGTCGCCGGTGTCGACATGGGGAGTAAAGTCAGGCTTGTGTTTACCACGCAGGATCCGGGCAGCTTCCACGGCCAGGCGCCCTAAAACCTTGCCCTCACCGTCCATAACGTACCACTTGCGATTTTTTATATCCGCAGGCTTGGCCATAAAGGTCTTCATGAAAAGATTTCCCTCCTTAGAAATAGGCAAACGAGGCTTTTTAAAGCCACAACAAAAATTATAATACAAAGCATTTCCAGTGTCAACAATAACCACGTCAACCTGGATATTCGATTCTTTCCAAATACAATCCACGTGCCGGCGCAGTTGGCCCCCCTTTCATACTGTTCCGGCCAGTCAGTATCCCCGCCACTTCCTCCGGGGCCAGTTTCCCCAGCCCCACCCGGAGCAGCGTCCCGCTGATCATCCGGGCCATATGGTAGAGAAAGCCGTCAGCTTGTATATCTATATAAGTCAACTCGTTCTCCCTGTTAACCAGGATCTCCCGGACAGTGCGAACGGTAGTCTTCACAGGTGTACCCAGTGCCCGGAATGCACTGAAATCATGTTTACCAATCAGGTGCCGGGCTCCGGTGCGCATCGCCTCCACGTCCAGCGGCCAGGGAACGTGGTAGCTGTACAGACGCAGGAAAGGAGAATGTTTTTTTCCGTTGTTGATAACGTACCGGTAGGTCTTGGCAATAGCGGAAAAACGCGAGTGGAAGGATTCCGGTACTTCCACCGACTCCAGCGCCGCAATGTCCCCGGGCAGCAAACTATTTAGCGCGTAGGCAACCTTTGGGGGAGGAACGGGCCAGTCACCGGCATCGAAATTGATTACCTGGCCGCGGGCGTGAACCCCCGCGTCCGTCCTTCCGGCGCCTATGATTCTAATTTCCCTTTGGGCCAACCTGGACAGATTCTCCTCCAATACACCCTGCACAGTTTGAAAAGCTGTGCCGCGCTGTTCCTGGAAACCGTGATAATTAGTGCCGTCATAGGCGATGGTAACCTTAATATTAGCCATAGACATCCCAAACTTGTATTATAAAAACCTGAAAGCGATTGTTCCGGCCAGCACGACCATGGTCACAAATATAACCAAAACGTCATTACCGCCAAACTCAAGTGAGCTCATCCTGGTCCTGTTAGCTCCTCCACGGTAGCATCGCGCTTCCATAGCCACTGCCATATCATCCGCCCTGCGCAGGGCTCCCGCAAAGAGGGGTACAAATAACGGCAATAAACCGGTTGCCCATTTGGCCGGGTTCCCCGCGGAAAAAGCGGCGCCTCTCGCCCGCTGCGCTTTGAGCACCATCTCGGCTTCTTGCAGCAGAGTGGGGATAAAGCGCAAAGCGATCGTCATCATCAGTGCCAACTCGTGTGCCGGCACCCCCAGCCTCTTCAAGGGTGAAAGCATGCTTTCCAGGCCGGCGGTAAGCTTGATCGGGGGAGTGGTAAGAGTAAGCAGTGAGGCTATTAAAATTAGTAAAGCCAGGCGCAGGAATATTATACTGCCGCCTGCCAGCCCCTCACGCGAAATTTTTAGCGGTCCCCAAGCTGCTAAAACATCCCCGGGAGTAAACAGCGTCTGGATTAAAAAAGCTATCGCCAGCAGCACCCAGAGCGATCGCAGCCCCCTTAAAAAAATTGTCGCCGGCATCCCTGACAAAGCCAATGCCGCAAAAGTAAAAACTGTCGCCAGGACCAGGCCCCGCCAGTCAGCCGAGGCCAGTATTGCCGCGGCTGCGGCTAAAACAACCATTACTTTGGTTCTGGGGTCCAGACGGTGCAGCAGTGAATCCCCTGGGATAAACTGACCTAAAGTGATGCCGCCAAGCATTACTTTACAAGCCTCTTTAAACTGATAACTTCTGAAACAAGGTACGCAGTGTCATTGGAGATCCTATCCAATTTTTCATCGATAGAATCTAGCCTTCTGTCGTGCAATTCAATCCTTTTATTTTGCATTTCACGGTCATCAAATAAAGCGCGGATTTTATCAATAACTTCATTCTCAACGCGCAACTCCAACTTATCCATTTTGAATTCAAGCCTTTGTTGGCCCTGTTCGAGTCCGTCAACCTTTGAATCCAGCCTTTGCTGGCCCTGCTCGAGTTTGTCAACTTTTGAATCCAGCCTTTGCTGGCCCTGCTCGAGTTTGTCAACTTTTGAATCTAGCCTTTGCTGGCCCTGCTCGAGTTTGTCAACTTTTGAATCTAGCCTTTGCTGGCCCTGCTCGAGTTTTTCATCTAACCTTTGCTGGCCTTCGGTAAGAAACCCTAACTGTTTAAGCACGAGTTCTTGAAATTTCCCGTTATCCACAAACAGCCCCCCCGAAAGACTATGGGTGTACAACTTTGGTCATCAGACGTCGGACGTCGGTATATTCTAAATTCCATTAAGGTCTTTGACCCTTAAGGCTATCTTACATTCTCACGTCTCACGTTCCACATCCCACGTCTCACTCAGCAGTTTGGCGATTTCTTCGACAGCTTCTTCGTTGGTCAAGATATCCGTGCGCACTTGTTTGCCGGCCGCCCGCAATTTGTGCATCAGTTGGGCGGGAGCGGGAACATCCAGCCCCAATGCGCGCAATTCCCCGGCCCTGTTGAAAACCTCCCGCGGTGAACCTTCCATAACCAGGCGTCCCTTATCCAGTACTGCCATCCGGTCTGCCTTCAAGGCCGCTTCTTCCATGCTGTGGGTTACTAAAATCACAGTAACCCCCTCAGTGCGCCGGAAGTCTTCAACAAGGTCCATTAACTGCCTTCTGCCCTGCGGATCAAGACCTGCCGCCGGTTCATCAAGTATGAGCACGTCCGGAGTCATCGCCAGTACCCCGGCTATGGCCACCTTTCTACGCGTCCCGCCGCTCAGGCTAAAAGGGGTAACGCTGCTCACCAGGGCCGGATCCAGTCCCATTTGGCCAAGCGCCTTTTCTACCCGTCGCTTGACCTCAACCTTATCAAAACCCATGTTTTTGGGGCCAAAAGCCACATCATCAAATACAGTTTCCTCAAAAAGCTGCTGCTCCGGCTGTTGAAAAACCAGGCCGACCCTGCGCCAGAGGTTACGGCGCTGTCTTTTATCGGATGTGTCAGTTCCGCAAACCCATGCTTTGCCTTTAGTAGGTGTGAGGATGCCGTTAAAATGTTGAACCAGCGTGGATTTACCAGAACCCGTGGATCCGATAACAGCAAAAAATTCACCTTTTTCAATCTCCAGAGAGATCTCATCCAGGGAAACAACCTGGAACGGTGTGCCCGGAGAATATATATGAGTCAGGTTTTCCACTTTTATTATTTTTGAATTATTATTCACTATAACTACCGCCGGCACAAAAAAGATACCATGTCATCCAGGGACAAGATCCCGTCGGGCACCAAAAACCCCCGCCTTCTCAGGCGCCTGGAGATTTCAGCGGCAGCCGGCAGGGCCAGGTTCAATTTGTCCAGCAGCATATCTTCGGCAAACACTCTATCAGGAGGCCCGGCGAGAACTGGTCTGCCTTCGTGCATAACAATGACCTTATCAGCCCTTGCAGCATCTTCCATGGAGTGGGTAACTAAAATCACTGTCACCCTGCCGGAACGGTTTAGCTGGATCAGCGTTTCCATCAATTCAGCCCGCCCGGCCGGGTCCAGCATGGAACTGGGTTCGTCCAGAACCAGGCAGGCAGGGCGCATGGCCAGGACACCAGCGATGGCCAACCGCTGTTTTTGACCGCCTGAAAGCAGGTGAGGCGGGTACTTGCGGTACTCGGACAAGCCTGTCAGAAGCAAGGCCTCTTCTACCCTCTCCCGCGCCTCTTCCGGTGCGAGACCCAGGTTTTCAACTCCGAAGGCGACGTCTTCCTCCAGCAGAGAGCTGACAATCTGGTTGTCGGGGTTCTGAAACACCATTCCTACCTGGCGGCGGATTTCCCAGACGTTTTCAGGACTTCTTGTATCCAGTCCACCAACAATGACTTTCCCTTCTGTTGGCGTCAGCAGGACATTAAAGTGCCTGACCAGGGTAGACTTGCCGGACCCGTTTGGCCCAACAACAGCTAAAAATTCGCCTTTTTTAATAGCCAGGTTCACTCCCGACAGCGCCTGGAATTCTCCTGGCTTGCCCCGGTTGTAAACGTAAGTGAGGTCTTTAACCTCAATAAAGATCTCATTTGAGCCATGAGTCGTGAGTCGTGAGTCGTGGGATTCCGGGGCATTCCTTACAGGTCCTGTAAAGTTAAATTCCGTCATTCCTTCTCACGTCCCACAACTCCTTAGACTAATTCCAATATGAGACAGGAGAACCGTCCCCTTGTCTCACTTAGACTAATTCTAAAATAACCATTTCCGCTGCGTCACCGCGGCGATAGCCGACCTTGACCACACGCGTGTAGCCGCCGGAACGGTCGGCATACTTTGGTGCGATTGTATCAAAAAGCTTCTTGACTACGGCCTCTTCGTATATATAAGCCAGCGCCTGGCGCCTGGCTGCCAGGTCACCCTGCTTGGCGGTTGTGACCAGTCTCTCGGCTATGCTTTTTACTTCTTTGGCCCTGGTTTCTGTTGTGTTAATCCGCTCGTCCCGGAAGAGGGACGTAACCAGGTTGCGCAGCATGGCCTTGCGGTGGCCTGTATTCAGGCCTAATCTCTGGTAAGCCACAATAAAATGTCCTCCCTTACTCGTCGTCCTTCCTCAGTGACAGGCCTAATTCTTCCAGCTTGTTGATTACTTCCTCCAGGGATTTCTTACCCAGGTTCCTTACTTTCATCATATCTTCTTCATTACGCTGGATCAGTTCCTCCACTGTGTTAATCCCAGCCCTTTTCAGGCAGTTGTATGAGCGCACAGACAAGTCGAGTTCCTCGATGGTCATTTCCAGGAGCTTATCTTTCTGCTCCTCTTCCTTTTCCACCATAATCTCGACGTCGTTTACACTTTCAGTAAGGCCGATAAAAAGACGCAGGTGATCGTTTAAAATCTTAGCAGACAGGCTGGTGGCCTCATCAGGTCTGATACTGCCGTTGGTCCATACTTCCAGGGTTAACTTGTCGAAGTCGGTGATCTGGCCTACTCTGGTGTTTTCCACAGTGTAGTTTACCTTTTTCACCGGGGTGAACACTGAGTCAATTGGAATGACCCCGATAATATGGTCACCCTTTTTGTTGCGCTCAGCTGAAACGTAACCCCGCCCCTTGGAAACGGCAATCTCCATAACAAGTCTGGCATTGCCGGCGAGAGTGGCGATAACAAGCTCCGGGTTCAGTATTTCCACATCGGCATCGCCGATAATATCACCGGCTGTGACCACGCCCTCAGTTGTCTTTTCAATTCTTAAGGTCTTTTCTTCCTCACCGTAAAGCTTTATACAAAGGCTCTTAAGATTTAAAATAATGTCGGTTACATCCTCGACAACTCCCGGTATGGTAGAAAACTCGTGTAGTACGCCATCTATTTTAACTGATGTTACGGCTGCCCCCGGCAGTGAAGAAAGCAGGATACGGCGCAGGGAATTTCCCAGCGTGATTCCGTAACCCCTTTCCAGCGGTTCTACCACGAACTTACCATAGGTGTTGTCGTCATTCATATCAACAATTTCAATTTTTGGTTTCTCTATTTCAAGCATAAGGTTCCCTCCTAAGATGGTGGTTAGAGGTTAGCGGTTAACCAACAACCAACAACCAAAATCCTATCTGGAGTAAAGCTCTACGATCAGGTGCTCCTGTACGGGGCAGTCAATCTGCTCCCGTGTGGGAAGGTCCACAATCCTGGCCCTGGCCTGTTCAGCCTCTAATTCAAGCCAGGCGGGAGGGGTGCGGTCGCCTGCTCTCTCAAGCAGTTCCTTAACCCTGGGCGATTCTTTGCTTTTATCACGAACAGCAATCACATCGCCTACCCTGATCATGTAAGAAGGAATGTTTACCTTCCGGCCGTTCACGGTAAAATGGCCGTGACGCACAAGCTGCCTGGATTCATTCCGGGAAGCCCCGAAGCCCAGGCGGTAAATCACGTTGTCCAGACGTCTTTCCAGCAAGCGGAGGAGGTTTTCACCGGTAATACCTTTCTGCCTCTCTGCCTTTTCAAAGTAACGCCTGAACTGCCCTTCCAAAATACCATACATTCTGCGAGCTTTTTGCTTTTCTCTGAGCTGCAGACCATACTCGGAAACTTTTTTGCGTCCCTGTCCGTGTTGGCCTGGAGCGTACGCTCTGCGCTCAACCGCACATTTGGGAGTATAGCACCTGTCTCCTTTTAGATAGAGTTTCAAGCCTTCCCGGCGGCAAAGACGGCAGACTGATTCTGTATACCTTGCCAAATACAGCGCACCTCCTTAAACTCTCCGGCGTTTTGGCGGCCGGCACCCGTTATGTGGAATTGGCGTGACATCCTTGATCATGTTCACTTCGAGACCGGCAGCCTGGAGGGAACGAATTGCCGCTTCCCGGCCTGCACCCGGCCCTTTAACCATTACTTCTACTTCTTTCAAACCGTGCTCCATGGCCTCTTTCGCTGATTTTTCAGCTGCCATCTGGGCCGCAAAGGGTGTGCTTTTACGTGAACCTTTAAAGCCAACCCCGCCCGCACTAGCCCATGATAAGGTATTGCCCTTGGTATCGGTTATTGTGATAACAGTATTGTTGAATGTAGATTTAATGTGGGCAATACCTGACTCTATGTTTTTGCGTTCACGTTTTTTTGTTCTGGCTACGCGACGCGCCATTGAACAACCTCCTCTAGACTATTTTTTCCTGCGGACGCCTACAGTCTTACGCGGACCTTTACGTGTCCGGGCATTGGTCTTGGTCCGCTGACCGCGCACGGGCATCCCGCGGCGGTGCCGCAAGCCCCTGTAACAGCCGATTTCAATCAGACGCTTGATATTTAAGGCGATCTCCCGGCGAAGGTCACCCTCCACCTTAAGACTCTTCTCAATAACTTCTCTTAGCCTGTTTATTTCTTCCTCGGTCAGGTTCTTTATCCTGGTATCAGGATTAACACCGGTCTGGGTCAAGATTTTTTGGGACGTAGGCTTACCAATGCCAAATATATAGGTGAGGGCTATCTCTACCCGCTTATCTCTTGGCAAGTCAACGCCTGCAATACGTGCCATAAACTATTCAACACCTCCCGTTTTACCCTTGTGCCTGTTTGTGTTTTGGGTTTTCACAGATTATCATAACCCTGCCCTTTCTGCGAATGATTTTGCATTTTTCGCAGATAGGCTTTACTGATGGTCTAACTTTCACCATCAACCGCCCAATCTTAGTCGTGGGTAATGGGTCGTGGGACGTTGTTATAACAGTATTCCTTTGAGGTCTTTTAGCTCCCTTGCGCCCATACCCTTAGTCTCAATTCTCATGTCTCATTTCTCTCGTCCTACTTATACATTGAAACTATTCAGCCTCGTGTCATGGCATAGGTGGAATTTTCAACCATCACCCGGTCCCCCGAAAGGATCCGGATGAAATTCATCCTGATCTTCCCCGAAACGTGCGCCAGAACCTTGTGACCGTTTTGCAGCTGTACGCGGAACATCGCGTTTGGCAACGGTTCGATCACAGTTCCCTCAACCTCAATAACATCCTGTTTTGACATTAGGAATATAGCAAGCCTCCTTGTTATTAAAATGGACACTACTTATCTGCCCGCCGGTAAGACTTTAATTAAAAGATTACGGGTTGGGCAGTTGGCTGACAAGACTCGTTAGCTCTTTCCGGACATCCGTGTTGGTAATCTTTTTCCCAAATTGTACTTTTTCAAGCATATATCCGGCAACCGCATCAAAAAGTATCAGATGCTTACAGTTTTTTCTCTTTGGGTTCTCTAATTTTCGTCCTTCTCCATCTGCCACATTAACCATTGTTTCGTTTTCAATTCCCGTAATCAGATAAAACCTGCCGCTGTCCCGGCCCTGGATTGAAAAAACCAGCTGCCCAATCCGCACCGTATTTTCTGACATGGCCTATAAAACCTCCGAGTTGAGACTTGGGTCGTGAGTCGTGGGACGAACAGGCATTCCTCCTGTGTCCTTTGTGCGAATAAATTCGCACCTACAGTTTCGCTATTTCCACGTCTCACGTTCTATTTCACTTCTCACGTCTCACGTCACATTTCTCACGTCTTGGTTAATATCTCCGGTATGTCATCGGTGATAGCAATGGTATGTTCGAAATGGGCTGAAAGCTTTGCGTCTAAAGTTACCACAGTCCAGTTGTTTGAAAGAGTCTTCACCTCATAAGTGCCCAAGTTAATCATTGGTTCAATCGCTAATGTCATGCCTGCCTTAAGTCTTGGTCCCCTGTTCGGTTTCCCGAAATTGGGTACCTGTGGTTCCTCATGCGGCAGTTTTCCTATTCCATGTCCGACGTAGTCACGCACCACGGAATAACCATAGCTCTCCGCACAGGTTTGGACGGCGTTAGATATATCAGACAACCTGTTGCCCACCAAAGCCTTTTCAATCCCCTTGTAAAGCGACTCTTCCGTTGCTCTTAAAAGGGCCAAGGCCTCACTGCTAACATCTCCAACAGGGTAGGTAACAGCACTGTCCCCATAATATCCATTTATTTCCGCTCCGATGTCAATACTGATAATATCACCGTTTTCTAATTTTCTTAAACCAGGGAAGCCGTGCACTACCTCTTCGTTTACCGAAGAACAAATTGTGTACGGAAACCCGTAAAGCCCTTTAAATGCGGGTCTTCCGCCTTCTTTAATGATAAAGTCCTCGGCCAGCCGGTCCAGTTCAAGAGTCGGCAAGCCAACTTTAACCGCCCTGGCTAGTTCGGCGTGGGTCCTGGCTACCACTCGCCCTGCGTCACGCATATAGGCAAGCTCTCTATCGGACTTGCAGGTAATCATCAGCCGCACCTACCTTATAAATCCCTGATAACTGCGCATAAGAAGGTGTGACTCGACCTGCTTCATGGTGTCAAGCGCAACACCCACCACAATCAAGAGGGAAGTGCCCCCAAAATAGATGTTGGGTATTCTTGTGGCTAAAAGCACGAAATTCGGTAGAATTGCAATCAAAGCCAGGAAAATAGCTCCGGCCAGCGTAACCCTGGTCATGATCCTGCTGATGTATTCAGCGGTAGGCCGCCCAGGTCTTAGTCCCGGGATGAAACCTCCGTATTTCTTGATGTTGTCGGCAACATCAACTGGGTTCATAATCACGGAGGTATAAAAGAAAGTAAAACCAATAATCAGCAGGGCGTAGATAAGGGTATGCGCGACCGATCCCCAGCCAAGATACTGACTGTAAAAATTTGAAAAACCGCTTCCCTGAAACATATTGATGATGGTCTCAGGAAACATTAAAAGCGATGAAGCGAAGATGATCGGCATAACTCCAGCCTGATTAACCCTGAGCGGCAGGTGGGTGGTCTGTCCGCCGTATACCCTGCGTCCAACCACACGTTTGGCATACTGTACCGGTATGCGGCGCTGGCCTTCCTGTACCGCAACCACTCCCGCAATCACAACTACCCCGATTACAACCAAAAGGGCCAGACTTAAAATATTGATCGTGCCGGCATTGAGGTATTCTCCCAACTGGACTGCTCCTTGAGGCACCCTGGAAACAATCCCGGCGAATATCAGCAGCGAAATACCGTTGCCAATACCTTTTTCAGTGATTTGTTCGCCAACCCACATCAGGAAAGTTGTCCCGGCTGTGATGGTCAGGGCGGTCATGACATAAGTCAATGGACCCGGGTTCTGCAGTGACCCGCCTACACCGATCACCATACCGATACCCTGGATAAAAGCCAGGACTACGGTAAGGTACCTGGTGTACTGGGTAATTTTTTTACGGCCTTCCTCTCCCTCTTTTTGAAGCCGCTCAAGGTGCGGTATCACAACTGTAAGCAGCTGCAAAATGATGGATGCGTTTATGTAGGGCATAATGCCCATAGCAAAAACGGAAAAGTTTTTCAAGGCGCCGCCGGAGATAATGTCAAAGAATCCAAAAATCATACCGCTGTTGACCAACTCAGCAAACCTTTCTATGTTGACCCCGGGCACCGGTATGTGAGCGCCCAGCAGGAAAATAAAAATCATTCCCAGTGTATAAAGAAGCTTTGTTCTTAATTCTGAAACCTTAAAGGCGCTCTTAAAACTTCCCAGCAATTAAATCACCTCTGCTTTTCCGCCGGCAGCCTGGATCTTCTCTTCAGCCGACTTGCTAAACGCATTGGCTTTAACAGTAAGAGATCTTTCAAGGTTTCCCTGGCCCAAAATCTTTACCCCGTCGGCTGCCTTTTTGATAATCCTCGCCGCCAGCAGCGCCTCCGGTGTAACGACATCCCCGTCTTCAAAACAATTTAACTGGCTTACATTTATGGCCGTAATCTCTTTGGAAAACGGATTGTAGAATCCGCGCTTGGGCATACGGCGCTGCAAAGGCATCTGACCGCCTTCAAAACCTGGGCGCACACCTCCGCCGGAACGGGATTTTTCACCTTTATGGCCCTTCCCGGCATGTTT
>CAZIYV010000051.1:0-20313 GCA_964543575.1 uncultured Pelotomaculum sp. | reverse complement strand
GAGCGGTAGTTGCTTAAGGGATTCAGCACGATAAATGCATCCAAAATTATTGGCCGTTTTTTACCCAAAAGTCTTGACCGCTTACAGTCTTTTCCTTGGTATCATATATCGGCATATAAGACTGACCACAGCTGGGGCAGTTAAAAGTATTTCTTTCAGGGAAACCGACCCATATATCAAGCCGATTTTCGGGTTCGGAAAACTTTATGTCCAGTACCTGCCACGGTGGTGTTAATCCTAAAGCAGCAGCAAATAGGGTTTCGTGATCCATCATATTAGAAAGGCCTCCTGTTTCAGGAATTAAACTAAATTAGAGTTCGTTCCTGATAAAGGCCATTCCTTCTAATGCTATGTGAAACCATTTTATGACATGTTTTCCATTCAACCTTTACTATTATTTTTGGTCATTTATCATAGGAACATATGTTTACCCACTCAATCTAGCGAGGAGCCATAAAAGATGAATTTTAAGCAATTCCAGGGAGAATGTGGTTGTTAATGGTTTTTTCAAAGAATGGTTGAAACAATAGTTCAGGAAAATGCTGTAATGGCTATGAAACAGTATGCAGAATCAGAGCCTAAATCAAAGTCCATTTAAAAAATTGTTTATATAATGTAATTCACGATAATGGGAGACTGGTGCAATGACACTTGAAATAATCCGAAATGATATCACTAAAGTTTATGCTGATGCAATAGTCAATGCTGCCAACTCATCCCTGCTTGGCGGGGGAGGGGTTGACGGTGCAATTCATCGCGGCGCAGGGCCTGAGCTGCTTGCCGAGTGCCGCACCCTCGGCGGCTGCGAAGTTGGAAATGCCAAAATAACAAAGGCCTACAGTCTTCCTGCCAAGTACATTATCCATACTGTCGGCCCCGTCTGGCATGACGGAAAAAGAGATGAGGAAAAACTTCTGGCCGATTGTTACAGGAATTCTCTTGCGTTGGCGAAAGAATATAATCTGGAGAGTATTGCCTTCCCATTAAAGACCTTCGGTTATCCAAAGGATAAGGCATTGAAAACAGCAATTTCTGTTATTGGTGACTTCCTTTTGAGTAATGATGATATGACGGTTTACCTGGTGGTATTTGACAAGGCGGCCTTTGCACTGTCGGAGAAACTGTTTTCTTCTATAACGCAATATATCGATGATAAATACGTAGATGAACATCCAAGTGATAGATACAACAGGTTCGAAAAAAGACGGATACAAATAGATTCTTATTTTGAGGAACTTTACCTTCCGTCAATGGAAGCGCCTGCACCAGCCGCAAAGCGCAAACGCAGTCTTGATGATGTTGTAAAGCATTTGGATGAGACATTCTCACAGATGCTGCTGCGTCTGATTGACGAAAAAGACATGACAGATGCGGAAACTTATAAAAAAGCCAATATAGACCGTAAGCTGTTTTCTAAAATCCGAAACAACATTAATTATAAGCCGAGCAAGCCTACTGTAATTGCTTTTGCTGTAGCATTAGGTTTGAGCCTCGATGAAACTAAAGACTTACTGCTTAAGGCCGGCTATGCACTTTCGCACAGCAGCAAATTTGATATCATCATCCAGTACTTTATCGAAGATGGTAATTACAATATTTTTGAAATTAATGAAGCTTTATTTGCTTTTGACCAAATTTTGTTAGGAGTGTAAATATGCATATTCATTATTTTCAGCGTTATCATAGCAAGGAAAATGTAGATACAGCCAATGCAATGTTATTGCTCTCACGACTGTATTCATATTCGTCAACTAAATTTTTTACTTTTCTCGGAAAAATATTACCTGAAAATGCCGAGGTTGAGCTTGTGTTTAACCTGCAGGAAAAAAGTAAGGACAGTATCCCGGATGCGACAATAACCCAGTCCAGTTTTAAAGTTGTAGTTGAAACAAAGCTTCACGGAGACTTCGAGGATAGCATGATGAAAAAAGATTTGACTGAGCTGGTATTTATTCTCGACAGAAGCGGGTCAATGAGCGGCCTTGAAAGCGACACCATAGGTGGTTATAATGCCATGCTGGAAAAACAGAAGAAAGGACCTGGCGAGGCTGTAATAACTACCGTACTGTTTGATGACAGGTATGAATTGCTGCATGACCGAATCAATCTTCTAGGCATCGCGCCCATAACTGACAAAGAGTATTATGTACGAGGTAATACTGCATTATTGGATGCTGTTGGTAATACCATCAACAAAATAGGGAATGTTCAGAAACACACAGCCGTAGATGAACGCGCTGAACACGTCTTGTTCGTGATAACCACCGATGGTATGGAAAACTCCAGCTGCGAGTTCAGTTATGAAAAAGTGCGCCGGATGATTGAGCATCAGAAGAACAAATACGGCTGGGAGTTTATCTTCCTTGGCGCCAACATCGATGCAGTTGCCACAGCACAGCGTTTTGGCATCGGGAAAGACCGGGCCACAAATTATAATGCAGACAGCCAGGGTACCTTGCTTAACTATGAAGTAATCAGCGAAACAGTGAGCCATCTGCGGGCCAGCCGTCCCCTATCGGAAAACTGGAAAGACCGCATTGAAGAGGATTTCAAAAAGCGCGGGGGCAAGAGATAAATATAATTTGAGCTGTCATTGGGCTAATCTATATATTATCTTGCCTTATTACCCACCTACTTAGAATTCCAGGGCTTTTTCAAAGAAAGTATTTTGAAATGTAAAAGAGCATTTTTTGTTCTTAGCTTTGCTGTTGCCTAAAACAAGAACTTCAGGAGGTAATATAAATGAAAAATTTAATTAATGATTTGATTAACAAATTTAAGTATTCCGAAGCTGTAGAAAAAGAGAACCTTGTTTTTTATCCGATTTTCATGGACGCCAATCCAGACCAGGCAGATTATCTTCTGCTGGATGAAGCAATAGCCGGGGGAATATTGGAGGTAAGCGAGGTCAGTGACGCTGGCAGTGTTAACGTTATTGTCATAACCAATACTGCTGAAAAATCGGTCCTGGTCTTTGATGGCGACGAGTTAATAGGGGCCAAACAAAACCGTATGGTTAACACGACTATTATTATCCCGGGAAAATCCAGGATTAATATTCCCGTAAGCTGCGTGGAAAGAGGCAGGTGGCACAGGAAAAGCAAGAATTTTAGAAGCTCCGATGTCTTTGGCTATTGTGAACTAAGAAAACAGAAAGCGGAACAGGTTGCGGAAAACCTGGCGTTTGGCTCCTCTTTCTCCGCCAACCAGTCAAAAATATGGTCTGAGATTGACCGTAAGCAGGCCAAAATGGGCTCCTTTTCCGGTACGGACGCCCTGCATGATGTTTATAAAGAAAAGCGTCATACAATGGAAGAATATATTAACGGGATTAAGCCGGTTAAGGGACAGGTTGGATTAACTGGCTCATTACCGCCAGCAGGGATGGAACAGGACCGGCAAGAGATGAGCGGCCAACTGGGCGCCAAAGAACCTGAGCAGAATATAAAAAGCAGTAAACCTGATACTGGCAGTTTGCCTGCAGACGTGGACATTAAGGAATACCGTTGCAGCAAATGTAATGACCTTTTTGCAGAGGCGGACATGGTTATGTATAAGCTAAATACTAAGGAAGGTGTTTGTCACGCTTGTTTATACGGTAGGAAGTGACTATAGCGCCAGTCTTAATTTCGCAGGACCCGCTCTTTGATGAGCTCCGAGGGAGTGTAAACACTAAAAAAATAACCGGCCTGGCCGGTGTCTTGTTTCTGTAACGTAAATACATGGTGAAATTCGCTACTCACATTTTTTACCTACTGATGTTTTGGCAACACTTCCAGTTTCAGGTCAAGGGCGTCAAGTGTTTTTAAGATGGTTTCAAAATTCCCCAGGCGTGCTCTTTCCAAACGAGACACTTGGGCCTGGGTTAACTGTGCTTTTCGGGCAAGAGTGCCCTGGCTCCATCCGCGTTTTGTTCTTTCACTAATAATAGCCCTGGCAATTTGATAACGGTCTTCATCTTCCAGCATGGCTTCAATTATTTTCGGCTTTTTATCAAGAAGTTTGGTGAAGTCATTCATGTTTATAAATTTAGTCATTGAGTTATCCCTCCTTTTGAGACTTTAAAAACTCAAGAAAAATTCGTTCTGCTTTTTCTATTTCGGAGCGGGGCACTTTATTTCTAGTTTTATGGAAGCAATTTGTTAATAGGAACTTATCCTGCAATACCGTAAAGAACAGCGTCCTTTCCTGGTATTTGGCAAACCTCGTTCTCAGCTCCCATAATTTTTCTTTGCTTTCCAAAATCCGGTGAATATAATCTGTGGGAAGTTTAAGCCCGATTTCGTTTAATAAGGTGATGTCATTGAGTATTTTTGCTGATACTTTGGGTTGAGGGTGGCTCAAAATATGTAAAGCTACCTCATCAGTCATAATTATTCTTGAACACTGGGATAATCTTTGCATTAGTTCTTCTTTGGTAATACGGCTCACGGTTCGCACCTCAATGAAATTATATCAAAATTGATATAGGAGTTCAATGGCTTGCATTTGGCCTACTTGCTTTAGCAGGATAAAAATACAGGTTGAAGTTGGAAAAGTGGCATCCGGGGTTTTACAGACATAAGCACATATTTAATAGTTACTAAATAATGAAGAAATCAAAAATGTTGGATAAAATGTTGGATGAAATGAAAATGAAAAAACTTCCGAATCTCGGAAGCCTTGATATACTTGGTGCGGGCGAAAGGACTTGAACCTTCACGGGTGTTAACCCACTGGATCCTAAGTCCAGCGCGTCTGCCGTTCCGCCACGCCCGCTTTTTAAAAATGGGTTGGAACGGTATAGACTGCTCCAACCCTAAAACTGGTGAGCCATGGTGGGCTCGAACCACCGACACCCTGATTAAAAGTCAGGTGCTCTACCGACTGAGCTAATGGCCCATAAAAACAGGTGATTGGAAGCTAGATATCAAAAACGCAGTCTAATACCCAACTTCCAACTTGAATATGGCTGGGGCGGCTGGATTCGAACCAACGGAGTGCCGGTTCCAAAGACCGGTGCCTTACCACTTGGCGACGCCCCAATTTAGTCGTGGGTCGTGTGTCGTGGGCTATTTAGTCGTGGGTTGTGAGTCGTTGGACGTGATTATTCGGGTATTTCTCTTGGGTTTTCGACCCTTGAGACTATCCCTCTATTCTCACGTCTCACGTCTCATTTCTCACGTCTATTTTTCCACGTCTCACGTCTGTTTTTTGGGGTGGATGATGGGACTTGAACCCACGGCCCCCAGAGCCACAATCTGGTGCTCTAGCCTACTGAGCTACACCCACCATGTTTTTTGGCATCGCGGATAGTTCCAGACTTCCCGCACATGATATGTTAGCAAATAAAATGAGTATTGTCAAGGACAAAGCGGCAGTTTAAGAACACGTGCTTCGGAGTCAGTACTTCGGATGGTTGGTTGTGAAAATACTAATATTGTATAGCGCAGAGTAAATAATTCATATTTTATGTTTTTTTTGTTGATAATTAACTGCCTCCCAGATATAATTTAATAATACATCAGCGTCGCATTAATGAAAATCAGTTTTTGCTTTAATTGCCAAGCCCCAACATGGTAAAAATAGTACAGCCAGGGCTTTTTAAATCAGCCTTGGTGTTTTTGGTTTTTTTGCAAGGAAAAAAATTCCTGGCCTCTAGAATAAATCTTTAAAATTGGTTACAATATTAATACGGCGTTGGTTGGGGTTTATTGTTAAAATGAATGGTGTCTGGTTCTTTTAATAATAAATACCGTATATAACCAAACGATATAAGGGGGAGCATAAATGAAAGCTAACGCTGAAAGGATTGAAAAAAACACCGTACTACTGGAAATAGAAATCGACGCGGAAAGTTTCTCCGAGGCAGTGGACAAAGCCTTCCGGAAACTTGTGCATCAGGTTAATGTGCCAGGTTTTCGTAAGGGCAAGGCGCCCCGGCAGATTTTTGAGCGGATGATGGGGAAAGGTGTAATCATTGAAGAAGCGATGGAATCGGTTGTTCCTGACGCTTATTACAAAGCTGTAGCAGATACCGGGATTGAACCCATCGACCAGCCAAAAGTAGAAATAGTTCAGGCTGAAGAGGGTAAACCGGTTGTGTTTAAAGCGACGGTGCAGGTGAAACCGGAAGTGACGCTCGCCCAGTATAAGGAAGTTGAAGTGATCAAGCCGCCCACTGAAGTGCCGGAAGAAGAGGTAGACAAGACGCTGGAGCGGCTGCAAAACAGGCATGCCAAACTGCTGACCCTGGAAGAGGGGACTGTTGAGCAAGGCGACACCGCCGTCATTGACTTTCTTGGGAAAGTGGATGGAGAACCTTTTAAAGGAGGAGAAGGCAAGGACTATTCTCTGGAGATTGGTTCCGGTTCCTTTATAGCGGGATTCGAGGAGCAATTGAGCGGCCTGCCGGTTGGAGAGACAAAAGACATAACGGTTACCTTCCCTGAAAACTATCAGGCTGAAAACCTGGCCGGTAAAGAAGCGGTTTTCACCGTTACTATAAATGGTATCAAGCGCAAAGAACTGGCCGCTTTAGATGACGAGTTTGCTAAAGATATAAGCGACTTTGAGACGCTGGAGGAATTAAGGTCGGATATATCGAATAAGTTAAAGGAGAATGCGGAGAACCAGTCTAAATACGGGCTCAGGCAGGAAATTGTTAATGAAATTGTTAATAATTCCGAAGTGGAAATTCCTGATGTAATGGTTGAAAGCCAGCTCAGAGAAATGATCGGTAACTTTGAAAGTCGCCTTACCGGTCAGGGCATGTCTCTGGAAAATTACCTCAGTTTCGCCAAAACCACTCTTGCGGACTTTGAGGAGAGTATGCGCCCTGATGCTATCTGGAGCGCGAAGTCAAACTTGGTGCTGGAAACCATAGCGAAACTGGAAAAAATTGAACCTTCGAGTGAAGAAATAAAAGCGGAAGCGGCAAAAATAGCTCAATACCTGAACCAGGACCTGGAACAATTTCAGGAAACGATAGAAAGCAAGGGACAGATTGATTATATTAAAGATCAGATTGTCAGGGAAAAAACTTTGCAGTTTCTGGTCGATAACGCCATAGTTAAAGAGGGCGCCGACGAGCCTGCCCCGGACACAAACGAGCCTTCCGAGGAGGGAACCAACGAATCGGTCCCTGAATAGTAATATAATTTAGAAGGTCTTTTGCAGCAGTATAAATTTGTTTAATAAGGAGCGATTACAGTTGAACCTAGTCCCTATTGTAGTAGAGCAGACTAATCGCGGTGAACGTTCGTATGATATTTTCTCCAGGCTTCTAAAAGATCGTATCGTCTTTCTAGGCGGGCCGATAGATGATACTGTAGCTAATTTGATTATTGCGCAGATGCTTTTCCTGGAGGCGGAAGATCCGGAAAAAGACATTCAGTTTTATATTAATTCACCCGGTGGTGTTGTTACCGCTGGGATGGCCATTTATGACACCATGCAGCATGTCCGCCCGCCCGTTGCCACTATCTGTATCGGCCAGGCGGCCAGCATGGGCGCCCTGCTTCTATGTGCCGGGGAGAAAGGCAAACGTTATTCACTCCCATATTCAAGGATTTTGATTCACCAGCCGATGGGCGGCGCTCAGGGTCAGGCTACTGATATAGAAATCCACGCCAAGGAAATCTTGCGGATGAGGATGTTTTTAAATGAAATACTTTCCCATCATACCGGCCAGCCTTTAGAAAAGATTGCTCAGGATACCGAAAGAGACTATTTTATGTCAGCCCAGGAAGCTAAAGAGTACGGGATTATTGACGAGGTGTATAATGTCAGGAGGCAAAGGTAAAAGAGGTGGAAATATGTTTAGCGATAAAGGGCAGTTGAAGTGTTCCTTTTGTGGTAAACTTCAGGATCAGGTCAAGAAGCTGGTAGCCGGCCCGGGTGTTTATATCTGTGATGAATGCATAGAGCTTTGCAACGAGATAATCGAGGAAGAACTCAGTGAGGATCTGGGGTTAGAGGTAGGGGATATCCCAAAACCCAAGGAAATTAAAGAGATCCTTGATCAGTATGTTATTGGTCAGGAAAGCGCGAAAAAGTCCCTGTCTGTCGCTGTGTACAACCATTACAAGAGGATCAATCTTGGCGGCAAGATCGATGATGTCGAATTGCAAAAAAGCAACATAGTCATGCTGGGGCCGACCGGCAGCGGTAAAACTCTGCTGGCGCAAACCCTTGCCCGTCTTTTAAACGTGCCCTTTGCCATCGCTGACGCCACTTCCCTTACCGAGGCCGGATATGTGGGGGAGGATGTGGAAAACATCCTGCTTAAACTGATCCAGGCTGCCGATTACGATGTGGAGAAAGCTGAAAAAGGTATTGTATATATTGACGAAATTGATAAAATCGCCCGTAAGTCGGAAAACCCTTCCATTACCAGGGATGTTTCCGGTGAAGGTGTTCAGCAGGCCCTGTTGAAAATACTGGAGGGAACTGTGGCCAGCGTACCACCGCAAGGTGGCCGCAAGCACCCGCACCAGGAGTTTATCCAGCTCGACACCACCAACGTCCTGTTTATTTGTGGCGGTGCTTTTGACGGGGTAGAAAAGATTATCTTAAACCGGATTGGTAAAAAGGTAATGGGCTTTGGGGCAGAAATAAAAGCTAGAAAAGAACAGAAAATTGGCGAGATCCTTAGTAAGATCCTGCCCGAAGATCTCTTGAAATACGGCCTCATTCCCGAGTTCGTAGGCAGGCTGCCGATTATTGTTACCCTGGACGCCCTGGATGAAGAAGCTCTTGTCCGTATCCTTACCGAGCCGAGGAATGCTCTGGTCAAACAATACGAAAAGCTATTTGAGCTCGACGGTGTGACTCTGGAGTTTTCCCAGGAAGCTTTGAAGGCGGTTGCGGAAGAAGCGCTCAAGCGCAATACCGGCGCCCGCGGCTTGAGATCGATCCTGGAAGAAGTAATGCTTGATGTAATGTACGATATACCGTCCAGGGAAGATATCGCCAAGTGCATTGTGACTGGTGAAACCATACAGAAGAAAGAGCCGCCGCGGATTATCGCTATGGACCGCAAGAAGAAAAAAGAAGAGACAGCATAAGTGGGACGTGAGTCGTGGGACGTGGGATTCTGGTATTCCTTTTGGGTCTTTCAATAACAAAACAAAAAAATCCTGACCGGGTTTTCCGGCCAGGATTTTTGTTTTGGATTATTTCTTGCAGGGGCCTACCGGTAAAACGACCCGTCCGAAAACAGTATTCATAACTCCGGCGGCGGAAGTGTACCAGGCGACAAAAGCTGTAGCGATACCTACGTAGCCGCCCCAGGTGTGGGCAGCGTGGTTGCCTGCCGCACCGATGGTCAGAAGAATAAAGGCCAGTAAAAGTAAAGTGAAAGTGGTAACTAAGGCTTTATTGGTGCCAAAGCTGCCGATCCACATATAGAAAGTGAATATGGTCCATGCCAGCAGGAACAGCCATACTCCTTGAGGAGGTACTGTAACCAGCTTTAATGTTGCGAGAAGATCAAAAATACCCAGGGAAATCCAGAAGGCGCCATACGATGAAAAAGCAGTAGCTCCAAATACGTTGTTTTTCTTAAATTCCCACATGCCGGCTAAAATTTGGGTGGCTCCACCATAGACCAGGGCCAGGGCTATCACTACGATGGTAGCTGCCTTGTCTACCAGGCCGGCGTTGATCATGCTCAGGCAAAACGTGGTCAGAGCAAAACATGCCAGCCCTAGCGGCCCGGGATCGGCGATTGCTGATTCTTTAATTTCATAAACGTTGTTCGCCATGATACTCTACTCCCCCTAAAAATTAATAATTGCAATTAATGCCCGGATCTAAAAAATGAATCTAGGTTTTTACGTAACACCTCCTTATATGTGTTCTTTATGCCTGATACAGGTATACACTATGATTATATATCTATTGGAACTTATTGTCTAGGACTATAGGACAAGTGACTATTGGCATTCGGTACTATTAAGTAATTAATTGTTTTTGTCCTTTTGACAGATAATGAGGTTAAAATGTGAAAAACTTAGTAATACTAATGGTCAGAACCATTTTTAAGGAGGAGTAATAACATGGGAGAATTTCCTTCAGGTATAGGAAGTTTTCTAACTTTTATTCAGGTATTTTTCGCGGTGATCATAGGCCTGTATTTTTGGAATTTGCTCAAGACGCAGCAGGGAAATAAAAACGCGGTTGAAAAAGAATCAAAAAAAGAGATGGAAAAACTGCAGCGCCTGCGTTCAATCTCGCTGACCGAACCACTGTCTGAAAAGACACGCCCGACTTGTTTTGGTGAAATCATCGGCCAGACCGAGGGACTTAAATCCCTCCGGGCTGCTCTATGCGGCCCGAACCCCCAGCACGTGATTATCTATGGGCCTCCCGGAGTGGGTAAAACCGCCGCCGCCAGACTGGTGCTGGAGGAGGCCAAAAAAAACGCAGGCTCTCCATTTAAAGAAGACGCCAAGTTTATTGAGATTGACGCTACTACGGCGCGCTTTGACGAGAGGGGTATAGCAGACCCGCTGATCGGTTCGGTGCACGACCCCATTTACCAGGGGGCGGGCCCTATGGGCATGGCCGGTATTCCCCAGCCCAAAGCAGGAGCGGTCACAAAGGCGCACGGGGGTATGCTTTTTATAGATGAAATTGGAGAACTTCACTCAATCCAGCTGAATAAGCTTTTAAAAGTTATGGAAGATCGCAAGGTCATTATGGAAAGCGCCTATTACAGCTCAGAGGACAATAATATCCCCTCTCATATCCATGATATTTTTCAAAACGGCCTGCCGGCCGACTTTCGCATGGTAGGCGCCACAACCAGGGAGGCTGACCATATCGCCCCGGCTATCCGCTCGCGCTGTCTGGAAATTTACTTCCGGCAGCTCCAGCCGGATGAAATCGAAATTATTGCTGCCAACGCGGCTAAAAAAATTGACATTCCGCTCCAGCCCGGCGCCCTCGATGTGATTAAAAAGTATGCCACCAATGGCCGCGAGGCTGTCAATATAATTCAGATATCCGGTGGGCTCGCTATTACTGAAGGCAGGGAAGTAATACGCGCCGCTGACATTGAATGGGTTGTCCAGAGCGGCCAGTACACACCGAGGCCGGAAAAGAAGATTCCTACCCGCCCTCAGGTCGGCCTGGTTAATGGCCTTGCCGTTTACGGTCCTAATATGGGAGTCCTGTTAGAGGTGGAGGCCAATGCCATTCCGGCCGCTCGTGGACAGGGAAAGCTTACCGTGACCGGCATGGTGGATGAGGAAGAAATCGGGAGCGGCGCCAGAAAGATACGGCGCAAGAGCATGGCCAAAAGTTCGGTTGAAAACGTACTGACAGTGCTGCGCCGTATTGTAGAGGTCGATCCACGCGATTACGACATACATGTGAATTTCCCCGGGGGCTCTCCCGCCGACGGACCTTCCGCCGGTGTCACCATAGCCACAGCTATTTACTCCGCGCTCACAGGAAGGCTTGTGGATAACAGGGTAGCCATGACTGGTGAAATATCTATCCGCGGGTTGGTAAAACCCGTTGGAGGAATTGTGGCGAAGGTGGAAGCGGCCCGCCAGGCCGGTGCTTTAAAAATTCTAATTCCGGCTGAAAACTACCAGGAGCTTTTCAAAGAGCTGCACGAAGTAGAGGTGCTCCCGGTAGAACGCCTGGAGCAGGTCTTCCGGGTCGCCCTGAAACAACGTCCAAAAGAGAGGAAGGTGGAACACACCGCCTCTTCTCCCCTGGATGTTCTGAGTGCCACTGCATTTGGAGCGGGGCACAGCCTGTCAAAATAAAAGTGATGGGCACTTGTAGACTTGTCAAATAAGTCAATAAATAAAAATTTGCCTGGTTGTCTGATCTTTTTTGGTACAGTAGGATAGGGCTTGAGAGTATGCGGATACTGCCGAGTGAGTGCTTATCGGTTCAAAATGTGAGCTGGGATGTACTAAAACGGCGTAAAACTTCGCATTTGATTCAATTTCTCGTTAAACAACCCGGCAGAGGCCGGGTTGTTGTGTTCCCGGTAATTATTGCTATAGCGGTGTTTTTAACATTTATGATAAAATAAATATGTATATCATGGCACTAAAACTTGACATTTAAAGCAACACAATACAGAAAAGGAGGTGCAGCTTTGAGATCCGAAATTAAGGTTTTACCTTTGCTGCCTTTAAGAGGTATCCTTGTCTTTCCCTACATGGTTATTCACCTCGATGTCGGCCGCGCTAAATCAGTGCAGGCTATTGAAGAATCCATGATCCGGGATAGGGTTATTTTTCTCGCCACTCAGAAAGAAGCGCAGACTGATGAACCAGGAGAGGATGATGTTTTCCAGATCGGCACCGTTGCTGAAGTAAAGCAGCTTTTGAAGCTGCCAGGCGGGACCATCCGGGTCCTGGTCGAAGGGATAGCCAGAGCTAAAGCTCGCAGTTTCATATCTGACGATCCGTACTTCCTGGTGGAAGTTGAACAATATTCCGAAGAATTTGAGAAAGACAGCGAGATCGAGGCGTTGATGCGCAGCCTGGTTTATCAGTTTGAACAGTATGTCAAGCTTTCAAAGCGTATTCCTCCCGAAACCGTGGTCTCTGTGGTTAACCTGGAGGAACCGGGCCGGTTGGCCGATATTATCGCTTCTCACCTCGCGCTGCGCATAGAAGACAAGCAGAGCATCCTGGAGGCTGCGGACATTGTTAAACGGCTTGAAAAACTCTGCGCTATTGTGGCCAAGGAGCTTGAAATCGTAGAGCTTGAACGTAAGATTAATATCCGTGTGCGCAAGCAGATGGAAAAGACTCAGAAAGAGTATTACCTTCGTGAACAAATGAAGGCCATCCAGAGAGAACTGGGCGAAAAAGATGAACGTATGGCTGAGGGTGAAGAACTGCGGGAAAAAATCGCCGAGGCCAAGTTTCCAAAAGAGGTGGAGGAAAAGGCGCTAAAGGAAGTGGAGCGCCTGGAAAAAATGCCTCCAATGGCCGCAGAGGCCGCTGTTGTACGCAACTATCTTGACTGGCTGCTGTCACTGCCGTGGAATAAGAGCACACGGGATCGCCTGGACCTGAAGACTGCTGAAGGCATACTGGAAGAAGACCATTACGGTTTAAAGACGGTCAAGGAGCGTATCCTGGAGTACCTGGCCATACGCAAGCTGGCTAAAAAGATGAAGGGGCCGATTATTTGCTTTGTAGGACCGCCGGGAGTCGGCAAAACTTCCCTGGGACGGTCCATAGCCCGTGCCCTGGAGCGGAAATTTATCCGGATGTCCCTTGGCGGCGTGCGGGATGAGGCTGAGATACGCGGGCACAGGCGTACTTATGTCGGCGCCATGCCGGGCAGGGTTATTCAGGGTATTCGCCAGGCTGGTTCCAAGAATCCGGTTTTCCTGCTTGACGAAGTTGACAAGATGAGTACGGACTTTCGGGGGGACCCGTCAGCGGCCTTGCTTGAGGTGCTGGACCCGGAACAAAACAACACCTTTAGCGACCATTACATTGAGGCGCCTTTTGACCTGTCCAACGTTATGTTCATTACCACTGCCAACGTCCAGCAGAACATACCACGTCCCCTGCAGGACAGGATGGAGATTATCTATCTCTCAGGTTATACGGAAGAGGAAAAGGTTCAGATAGCCATTCGCCATTTGCTGCCCAAACAGATTAAAGAGCACGGGCTGACCAAAGATATGCTGAAGTTTTCGGAAAATACGTTCCGTAAGATTATACGTGAGTATACTCGTGAATCCGGTGTGCGCAATCTGGAAAGACAGATCGCCTCAATCTGCCGCAAAACCGCCAGGCAGGTAGTTACTGACAAGGTAAAAAAGGTACAGGTCACCGCCCAGAGTCTCAACCAGTTTTTGGGAACACCCCGTTTCCGCTATGGCATGGCCGAGCTGGACGATCAAGTGGGTGTGGCGACAGGCCTGGCCTGGACGGAAGTAGGCGGCGACACTCTGGCGATTGAAGTTTCAATTTATAAAGGCACTGGCCGGCTGACTTTAACCGGCAAACTGGGCGACGTGATGAAGGAATCAGCCCAGGCAGGGTACAGCTACATCCGCACCAGGGCAGCTGAGCTGGGCATTGATGAGGATTTATACGACAAGCAGGACATTCACATCCATATCCCAGAGGGAGCGATACCCAAGGACGGGCCGTCGGCCGGTATAACCATGGCGTCCGCCCTGGCCTCTGCCATCACAGGCCGCAAGGTGCTGCATGATGTGGCTATGACCGGTGAAATCACCCTGCGGGGCAGGGTATTACCTGTAGGAGGAGTCAAGGAGAAGGTGCTGGCAGCCCACCGGGCAGGTATCAAAACTATAATTCTGCCCAGTGACAACAAAAAGGACCTTGATGAAATACCGAAAAAGGTGAAGGATAAAATTCGCTTTATCCTGGTTGATCATATGGACCAGGTGCTGGAGTCAGCCTTGACCGCTAAGCCATATGTGCCCGTGACTCTTTCGGCTGATACCCCCATGGTTCCGCCAACTCCTCCTTATCAGCCTGCAATTGTTAACGAGGAAGGAACCCATATCCCCTCATGATCAAAATTACGAGTGCTGAATTTGTGACCAGCGCGGTTAAACCCGCGGATTACCCGGCCGGGGAGCTTCCAGAAGTAGCCCTGGCCGGGCGTTCTAATGTGGGGAAATCGTCTCTTTTAAATAAGCTGACGGGCAGGAGGAGTCTTGCCCGTAGCAGTAATACGCCAGGGCGGACCCGCCTGATCAATTTCTTTTTGGTAAACGGTTTGTTCCACCTGGTAGATCTGCCTGGCTACGGCTACGCCAAAGTTCCGGTGGCTGAACGGGAGAGCTGGCGGAAAATGGTGGAAGCCTACCTGACCACCAGCATAAGCCTGAAGGGTGTGGCGCTTCTGGTCGACAGCAGGCACCAGCCAACAACCCTGGACCTTCAAATGCGTGGCTGGCTCATACACCGGAACATTCCTGCCGTAGTGGTTGCCACCAAGGCAGACAAGCTGTCCCGGATGCGGCTGCTTCAGTCTGTAAAGGTAATTCGCGCCACCCTGTCTTTAGCTGAAGGAGAACGGCTAATCCCTTTTTCAGCGGAAACCGGTCTGGGTCGGGAAGAACTGCTAGAGGTTATTTTTGGTTGGGTTAATGGGATGTGAGACGTGGGATTTGGGACGTGGGTCGTGAGACGTGAGAAGATGTAGGTGCGAATTCATTCGCACATAAATGTTCGGATTAATCCGGCCCTCACTGAAGGAGATTGCTATGCTTGATACTCGTGTTGAAAAAGCAGGGGACTTTGAAGCTGTTTTTCAACTTCTTAAAAGTGCTTTTGGGAGGGAAAATGAGGCTTAATGATGTTTAATTGTGAGACAAGGGAACCGTCCCCTTGTCTCACTTATATTGCTGGTTTTGTTACTGTTGACTCCCTTGCTCTGTTCCGTTTGAGGGGGTTTGTTCTTTTTTAGCCGGCGTTGGTGTGGTTTTGTTTTCTGTGGTTGGCGCCGGTGTGATTTTAGGCGCCGGTGTCGCCGGAGTCGGCGCAGGTGTGGGAGTCGCCGGAGCTGGTGTGGTTTGGGTGGCGCCCGTGGCTGCGGCTTTGGTAAGCTCAAACCCAACACCATTGATGGTCTTGTTTTGGAGGTTCAAGCTGATTACTGTAACAGGGCTGCTTTTTTCGCCTTCTTTAAGGCTTGTGTATTTACCCACTACTTCAATCCAGATGAAATCCTGCGCCGGGACTTTCTGAATGACGTCGGTAATCTCCACCTTGTTTGCTGTGTTCTTGCCCACACTGACCAGGATGTAGTTAGTGCCGTTGACCTGAGCCCAGGTAGCCGCCTCTCTGTCTGAAATGGCTGAGGCGATATTTTTGATCACATCTGGCGCCTTGTTTAAATCAACCGGACTGAAACCTACCTTGGATGTTTCCGGAATTACCGATGGCTTTTGCTCCGGTGTGGGCTCTACTTTTCGCGCCGCCGCACAGCCTGCGCCCAGGCAAAAGAAAACAAGTAAAAAAAGGATTAAAATTTTGCGCACCTAAAGTACCTCCTATCAAGTTTTTCATATTGTTTTCTTCTGAGGTTCAATTAATACATAGAGAAATTATCTGCAGTTTTAAGCAAAAAAAACCTCCCACCGGGAGGCCTTTCTTACCAGCTGAAAATATTGAAAAATGTTTTTTTCTTTGGCTGCTCATCTGCCCGGACGTATGTTACCGTTTCGACTGCCTGTTGGGCGAAACCGGTGACAACGGTTGACTCATAAGGGATTGCTGCAGCTATCTCCCCGGCTTCCCTGGCTGCGGACTGGAATCTTTCATATGATTCTCTGGATAGTAAGGGACTGCAGTTCCAAACTCCTAGTGACTGGTAGCGCTCAATAGATCTTTGCAGGATTGTTTTATCCAGGTTGGGGAAGGACGGCGCCGCAGCTTCAGCTGCTTCTGCCGCGCTGTGCTGGTTCAGCCACAACTGGGCTTTATAGATGGCGTTGGTAAATCGCTGGATAACCACGGGATCTGATTCTATATAACCGGGCAGGGCGGCGTAAGCTGTTACTGCCATGTTTCCCGTCGCGTTTCCCACCGAGGCGACAACGTGTCCGAACCCTTTTAATTCAGCCAGGGAGGCCTCCGGCTCCAGCAGTTGAATGTAGTTGCCGGTACCGGTGCGGAAAGCGCCCATGCGCAGCGCATCGGGTATATTGTTATATATTGTTACCTCCCTGTAAGGCGGCAGGTTGTAATGCCTTAAAACAGCCTCCAGGGCTATTTCAGAGCTGTCGTCGTGTGATCCGCCAATAATGGCTTTATGCTTCATCTTTTGCCATTGGAAGTCTTCCGTGTCCTTACCTCTTCTGGCTAAAAGCAGGGAGCCGTCCCTGGCAGCCGCCGCTGCAAACACTACCGGTCTGGGAGCTTTGGCATTGGGGTCGAATATTACCTTCTGTATGCCGCAGATTACTATGTCAGCCCTGCCGTCCGCCAAAGCGGCGCGTATTGCTTCCGGGCTGGTGGCGCTTATGGTAACTTGCAAATGCTCTTCTTTAAAGAAACCCAGGTTTTCAGCCAGGTACTGCGGCAGGAAATATGGTGAGCGAACCGATTCGAGCACGCGCACTGCGGTAATCTGCTCGATCACAGCCGGTCTCATTAGTCTTTGCGCGGTAAATAAGGCCGCTGCCAATAAAATCACAGCCGGTATAACAAGAACTAATTTAACCTGGTAACGCAAGTTAATCAAACCTCCAGTAACTTGTATCTTTTATTTCTATTTACGTCAAAAGGTTTTCATGCTATAAAAAAGAGGTAAAATTTGCATAATTTGGCTGTAGCAGCATAGGTTTAATTAAAAAGTTAGCTGGGGGTGTTGGATTGAGAGGTTTAACATTTATGATCTGGTCGGGGAATGAAGCGCCAGTGTTAAGGAGGTTAAAAATTGGGGCTGTGCTTTTGGGACTAGCCTGGGCTATGGGCTCAGCGTTGGCTGTCTGTGCCCTGATGTTTGCCTGGGTTGCGCTTTCAGCTGGCCTTGTTTACAATTTCAGTGTTTTCCTGATAGCCGGCTCAATAATTGGCGCTATTCTGGGCGGTACGGTATGTGGCCGGGCGGCGGGCACAATGGGATTGCTGCATGGCTTCTTAGCAGGTCTTTTTTATGGTCTGCTCCTGGCAAGCTTGTTCCTGGCGGGCAATATGGAAAGCTTTACATTTAGAGAACTGTTACCGCGCGTGTTGTTCCTGGGCGTGGCTGGTTCAATCGGCGGGCTGGCCGGGGTGAACTGGCGTGACCGTAAAAAAGCCCGCTTGATGAGATAAGTGGTTCCACTGGTTGACACCAGCCCATAAAATCTTTATTATATTTTTTGTAAGTTATATTTAAAAGCTGTGAAAGGGAAGGGAAGGTCCCCCGGGCAAGGCTAAATGCCGGTAGAGAAGGAAGCCCTAAGGCTGCAAGGTTTCCTGCCCGCGCCTGTTACCGTCGCCCCGGAGCTCCCGCGCGGAATTAAAAGTAAGCGCGGGCGGGTTGGCCCGTTACAGCGAATTAGAGCCGCCGGATGAGATGTGAGAAGTGAGACGTGTCGCTCATAACGATTTCTTGCGTTTTTTTCTGGAATCAGGGTGGTACCGCGGATGAACCCCTCGTCCGTCCTTGAAGACGGAGGGGTTTTTTTTGTAAAACTTTACGGGGAGTGAAAACATTGTCCACAGCAGATATTCCGTCTACATACGATCCTCGCCTGGTGGAGGATAAGTGGTATAGTTTCTGGGAGGGCAGCGGTTTTTTCCACACAGCTGTAAATGCGGAACAAGAGCCGTTCTGTATTGTCATGCCTCCGCCCAATGTAACGGGCCAACTGCACATGGGACATGCCCTGGATAATACCCTCCAGGACATTTTAACCAGGTGGAAAAGGATGCAGGGATACAGCGCGCTCTGGCTGCCGGGAACAGACCACGCTGGAATAGCCACGCAGGCCAGGGTTGAGGAACAGCTGACCAAAGAAGGTGTATCCCGTTACGAACTCGGCCGGGAGGAGTTTCTAAAGCGCGTCTGGGAGTGGAAGGAAAACTACGGTAACCGGATTACCACTCAGCTGAGAAGGCTCGGGGCTTCCTGCGACTGGAAGCGGGAGCGCTTCACTATGGACAAAGGCTGTTCGGAAGCGGTCCTGGAAGTCTTCATTAAACTGTATCAGAAGGGGCTAATCTACAGGGACTATTACATTACCAACTGGTGTCCCAGGTGTCAAACGACCATTTCTGATATAGAGGTTGAACACCTCGATCAGCCCGGTCATTTTTATCATATTAAATACCCTCTTAAAGATGGCAGCGGTCACGTTACTATAGCTACAACCCGCCCGGAAACCATGCTTGGTGACGTGGCGGTGGCGGTGCACCCGGGTGATGAGCGCTACCACGATTTGGTCGGTAAAATCTTGATCCTGCCCCTGGTGGGGAGGGAGATGCCCATTATTACGGACGAGTATGTGGATCCCTCCTTTGGCACAGGTGTTGTGAAAATAACTCCCGCTCACGACCCCAATGACTTTGAGGTTGGCAAAAGGCACAACCTGTCCCAGGTTATTGTTATTGATAAAGAAGGGAGAATGAGCGAAGAGGCCGGGCCGAGGTACAAAGGCCTGGACCGCTACGAGTGCCGTAAAAAAATTGTGCGGGATTTAAATGCGGAGGGGTATCTTTTAAAAACAGAAGACCACGCTCACGCGGTGGGACACTGCTACCGCTGCAATACGGTCATTGAGCCGATGCTTTCCCGGCAATGGTTCGTAAAGATGAAACCCCTGGCTGAGCCGGCTATTGAAGCGGTTAAAGATGGGCGCATCAGGTTTATTCCCGAGAGGTTTACCAAGATCTATTTGAACTGGATGGAGAATATCCGTGACTGGTGCATCTCGCGCCAACTGTGGTGGGGTCACCGGATCCCGGTATGGTACTGCCGGGACTGTGAGGAGATGACCGCTTCCCGGGAGGCGGTTGACAAGTGCCCCAGGTGCGGCAGTACAGCCGTTGAGCAGGACCCCGACGTCCTGGACACCTGGTTTTCCTCGGCGCTCTGGCCTTTTTCCACCTTGGGTTGGCCCAGGCAGACCCTGGATCTGGCTTACTATTATCCCACTACGGTCATGGTTACGGGCCGTGATATAATCTTTTTCTGGGTTGCCCGGATGATTTTCTCAGGCCTGGCCTTCATGAATGAAGTACCTTTCCGCGACGTTTTTATTCATGGACTGGTAATGGATGCGCTTGGGCGTAAAATGAGTAAATCTCTCGGCAATGGTGTTGACCCCATTGATGTGATTGAGTCGCATGGGGCGGACAGCCTGCGCTTTATGCTGGTCACCGGTAATACCCCCGGCAACGATCTGCGCTTTCACTTTGAGAGACTGGAAGGCGCACGTAATTTCGCCAATAAGCTCTGGAACGCTTCCCGCTTTACCCTGATGAACCTGGAGGACTTTGACCCGGAGGGCAGGCCCGGCGCCTACACCCTGGCCGACCGCTGGATTATCAGCCGTTATCAGGCTGTGATCGAGGATGTTACCGGGTACCTTAAGGCGTATGAACTTGGTGAGGCGGCACGGGTGTTATACGAGTTTATTTGGAGCGAGTTTTGTGACTGGTACATTGAGTTGGCCAAACCACGGCTTTACGGCAAAACTAATCAATTGGACAGATATACGGCACAAAGCGTCTTATCCTCTGTTTTAAAGGGCGCACTGGAACTGCTTCATCCTTTTATGCCTTTTATTACTGAAGAAATCTGGCAGCACCTGCCCGGTCACGGAGTGACAATCATGCGGGCGTCCTGGCCGGCAGCCCGCAAGGAATT
>CAZIYV010000050.1:0-20593 GCA_964543575.1 uncultured Pelotomaculum sp. | reverse complement strand
GGTGAGCGGGAATGACACAGCCCTGGAGCCAGCTGACATAGTGCGGTTGGTGGTCGATTTTGCCAGGGTGCCATTTGCCATTCGTCTCAGAAGGGGTGCCTCAGGGGTTATCAGGCAGAATATCCCTTGCTCGCTTATGGTAAAGCTTGCGGCGGTGCTGCTGGTTTTTCCCGGCTGGCTGACCCTCTGGCTGGCTATTCTGGCCGATATGGGGGCGTCTTTGCTGGTAACCATGAATGGAATCAGGCTGATGGGGATCAAGCCTGAAAAATAGATGTTACAGGGGTGATGGCTGTGCGCGCAGATAAAGGGAACGACATTTGTGAAGTATTTTGCTTTGACAGGGAAAAAGTCACCCGGCTTAAAGAAGAAGTCCAGGTTACAAAAGGGCTGGCCTTACTCTTCAAGGCACTGGCCGACGACACCAGGGTAAAAATTGTGTACTCGCTATCTAAAGAGGAACTCTGTGTGTGTGATGTGGCGAGTATCCTTGGCGCCAATGTGGCTACCGCGTCCCATCACTTAAGGCTCCTGCGCCATATGGGGCTGGCCAGGCAGCGCAAAGAAGGCAAATTTGTTTATTATTCACTGGCAGATAAAAATTTGGGCACGCTTATGGACAGTGCTTTGAAGTATATACGGGGAGGGGAAGCCGGGGGGTGATCACTGATCATTCCTTTATCTCGGGAAGCTTAAACCTGACGGAGAAGGTAGTCCCTGTAGCAGCTGTGTCCACTTTTATTACAGCTTCATGCCTGGCGGCGATACTGTAACAGACAGCCAGACCCAATCCCGTCCCATTTTCTTTAGTAGTAAAGAAAGGAGTACCTATCTTTTCCAGAATATCCAAGGCAATGCCCGTACCTTCATCCTGGACCGCCAGGACCGCCTCTTCCCCGTCGATAAAAGTCCTTAAAGTTAGTTTGCCGCCGGAGGACATCGCTTCAAACCCGTTGCGCACCAGATTTAAAATTAACTGGCGAATTTCTTTTTCGTCTAAAAACAATAAAGGGATCTCGCCTAGCTCTTTATTGATATTCTTATCTGAAACCGTAGCGTCCGCCTCGATTAAGGGGTAAATATTTTTTATTATTGAGTTGAGATCCTGTTCCTTTAAAACTACCGCTTTGTTTTTGGCCAGAGAAAGAAACTCGGTAATAATTGAATTTGCCCTGTCCAACTCATCTATCATCAGGTCAAAAAATTTCTTGTCCCCAGCGTACTTGTCTCTTCCCTGCATTAATTGCAAAAAACCTCGCACGGTTGTCATCGGGTTTCTAATTTCATGGCCTATGCCCGCCGCCATCTCTCCGATCATGTTTAGCTTGTCCAAACGGGCCATTTCCTTCTCCATCTGTTCCCGCCGGTTAATTTCTTCTTTAAGGTTAAGTACACTTTGTTTTAACTGCTTCTGGTGTTGAGCCTCGATATCCATCACTCCGCCGACAAACCAGCCCACCGTGTACATGGTGCCGACAATGAATATATTTGATTCCAGCGCCGCTACCAGCGAGTCCAATTTAAGATCAGGGGTGTAAATTAAAATAAGAGTACAGGCTGTGGACATTACATAACTCGCCTTTTTACCAATCACTGTCGCAGTAAATAAAACGGGAAGCACAAAAAGTGCTTCTATTAAAGTACTATTATCTTTAATGCAATATAATGTTAATGCTACAAGAAATGGGAAAATAACATAAAAAAGTTTTACTCTTATATCCAGTTTAAAATTATCCAGGAACTGACCCTCTTTAATATTATGAAAAGAAGCGGAATTAAAAAATAGAACCGTTCCTAACCCGGCTAAACTCAATAATATAAACACCCTTAAGTTAAAAGCAGGGTAAATCGCAGAATTATGTCTGTATTCTATAAAGCCCAACATTAATATGAACATGCAAAACATGTGCATAGTGGACAGGTGTTCGTAAAACGAATACTGTCTATTTCCGGTGTCCTTTCCCATATCGAGAACATTCACCCCTCAATAAAGTACCTGTTGAAAAAGAGGTGGCGGGACCACCTCTTTAATTAGCTGTCTTAGAAAATCCACTTATGGTTTAACCTTTTGGTTCATATTTTCCAGGCGGCTTCTTGCGGTTTTTTTAACTTGGAGATTAACCAGGCAAAGAGTAAAAGTAAAATGGCCTGGGGGAGTCCCAACAATTTCCAATATAGCTTATGCCCGGCTATAAATGCCTGAGGATCGATTTTTGTTAGAGTAAAAAAAGCTTCGCTAATACCTATTTCGAGTAAAGCTAGGGTTGTAAAACTGGCAAGTACCGCAATGAAAATTTTTGTTAACGGTAGGTTAGTGGTTCTGTTAATAGCAATTACTAAACAGAATATTCCTATTGCAGTGTGAATACCGAAACTGAAAGAAAGTGATCTTACCGTAAAAAAAATAAGTGCTAATACAGTCCCTGCCACTGCAATGCGTTTCCAGCGCAGGGGGACTCCCAGTAAAGCCAGACTTAAGGCGATGTACCCTGAGGATTCCGGTATTCCTTGTAAAAGAAATAGCAAAAATGTTTCCATTTAATAGCACCTACTTTTCTATTTTCCTGCTATTTTCGACAAATTTTGCTACATTCCTGTTAAACGGATATTATTTTATTCAGTTAAATTATTTATTGGGGGAGAAGGTTCTGGGAGCACTGCAGGGTAACTCATTGAGGCATATACATGAGGAATAGGAGGATATTATTAACCCGTTATTTTTTGTGATATTTTAAATCTAACATTGAAGGTAGTGCCTGTTGGCGCTGTTTCCACTTTTATTGCGGCGTTATGCCTGGCGGCGATGCTGTAACACACCGCCAAACCCAAACCTGTCCCGGTGTCTTTGGTGGTGAAGAAGGGTGTGCCTATTTTCTCCAGCACATCCGGCTCAATGCCTTTGCCTTCATCCTGGATCGCCAGAACTACTTCCTCTCCGTCGGTAAAGGTTTTAATAATCAGTCTGCCGCCTGGGGACATCGCTTCAAAACCGTTCCGTACCAGGTCAAGGATCAACTGGCGGATCTCCTTTTCGTCTAATAACAAAGCGGGGATCTCTCCCAGGTCTTGTATAATATTTTTATCCGTAACCATCGCGTCAGCCTGGATTAACGGGAAAAGGTTTTCTATTATCGAGTTCAGGTTATGTTCCTTTAAGGCCATTACTTTATTTTTTGCCAATGACAGATACTCGGTGATAATTGAATTGGCCCTGTCCAGTTCGCAAATCATTAGCTCAAGGAATTCCCTGTCCTGAGCATACCTGTCTTTTTCCTCCATTAATTGCAAAAAACCTCTTACGGTTGTCATCGGGTTCCTGATTTCATGACCGAGGCCGGCCGCCATTTCTCCTATAAGATTCAGCCTGTCAAGCCGGGCCATCCCCTTCTCCATCTGTTCCCGCCGGGCAATCTCTTCTTTGAGGGACAACATATTCTGTTTCAACTGCTCCCGGTGCTGGGCCTCAATGTCCATCAGGCTGCCGACAAACCAGCCCACCATGTACATGGTGCAGATCAGAAAAATGTTTGATTCCAGCATCGGTACCAGCGAGCCAATCTTAATATCCGCCTGGTCAAAAATTAAAACAAGTGTGCAAACAGTGGCCATCACAAAACTAGCATTCTTGCCCATCACTGTCGCGATAAATAAAACAGGCAGTATAAAAATTGACTCCATTAAAAAACCATTTTCCCTAATGAAGAGTAATATTAAAGCTATTAGAAACGGGAAAAACACATATGTTAATTTAATTATTAAACTGAGTTTTGAATTATCTTGAAGTTGCTCCTCTCTAATATTGATATTACGAAAAAAAGTAGAATTATAAAATAGAACGGCTCCCAGCCCGATTAAACTCAATAAAAGAAAAAGGCGTATGTTAAAGAAAGGGTAAATGTTGATAAAATGTTTATACTCTATAAAGCCTAGCATCAATATGAATATACATAACATTTGCATGGTCGACAAATGCTCGTAAAGCGAACTTTGTCTGTCCACGATATCGTTTTCCATAATCAGAAACATTCACCCCCCAATGGACTATCATTTGAAAAAGAGGTGGAAGGACCACCTCTTTTCTTACCTTCTCAGCGATTCGGGCACTTCCGGCTGATATTGACCAACACCACATGCGGATGCTGCAAAAACGTTAGCTAAAAGAAGCAATGTCGTTGCAGAAAAAACAATTAACCTTACTATAATTCTTTTCATGAAATTTTCACCTCCTTAAATTTTATTCTATCAATGAGGCACATTAGACAGTGCCCTTGCTTGCTGAGCATAAAACTGACCCATAGAACAGTTAATATTAAACACACCTGGATTTGGGAAGCATAAGCCCAGTCGCTCCAGCGTAGGAGAATTATGGTTGCCGCTATCATTGTAAACACTGCCAAGGAAAGAAATTTTAGTTTTTTTCTCCGGTACGGGGAAATGATAGGGGCGGCCGGTGAGTCAACCGGGGCCAAAAGGGTAATTGTGATCAACCCGGTCAGGAGGGCTACGGCTGACAGGACGTCAATAAACGTTCCGCCGAACTGCGCGAGAAACACCGCTAAAAGGGCCATCGCCGGAAATATGGTGATGGTTACAGCGGCGCAGCGCCAGGGTGACCGGGAATGGGCGCCGCCGGCCGTATGCCTGAATAAAAAAGCTGCAGCAAGGCAGGACAGGGTCCCGGGCAGCACTCCCAGCAGCGCGGCCAGGACCAGAGTGAACAGGATATTGCCCAAGTTGATTACAAGCACTTCAATAGCATAGGTCAGGACGACTTCCTTTTCCGGTGTAAGGCCGGCTTTTTCAGTTAAGAATCCGGCTAAACTTTTACTGATAGCAAGGTAGCTCATATTTTCCAGGCATCCTCCCGTGGTCTTATTAACTTGGTACAGCTATTTCTACATGTTAAACCAACTATCTTTAATGTAACATATATTTCTACACATTTTATAATTATCTTGCTAAATAAATCCATTATTTTCTACAAAAAGGCGATATGTTTCGACAAATTTATTAACAGGCATTAGGCATAGAGGGCAGGTTGGGTGATGCAGGTTTTTGAAGTCAATACAACGAATTTATAAGCGATTATGTAAAAACAAAGGTCTTTGGAGGCTAGGAATGACTGCTAAAATCCTGGTTGTTGATGACGACAAAAAAATTACCGCCTTGCTGCGCCGCTCGCTGGTTTTTGAAGGATATGACGTGCAGGCTGCGGGAGGCGGCGATGAGGGCTTGAGGTTGGCGGTGTCCTGGCAGCCGGACCTGGTTATTCTGGATGTGCTGATGCCGGGGCTTGACGGATGGGAGGTATGCCGCAGGCTGCGGGCAGTCAGCGACCTGCCGGTGCTGATGCTCACCGCCAAGGACGAGGTGGCCGACCGGGTTAAGGGACTTGATCTGGGTTCAGATGACTACCTGGTGAAACCATTTGCTCTGGAGGAACTGCTGGCCAGGGTCAGGGCCCTTCTGCGCAGAAAAAAGTCCGGCAGCAAGGCGGAACTGCTGCCGCTTTCGTACGATGACCTGATACTCGACTATATGACAAGGGAGGTCAGGCGTGGCGCCAGGCTGTTATATCTGACGGCAAAGGAGTTCGAGCTCTTGGCCCTGTTTATGGAACACCCGCGTCAGGTCCTGACCAGGGACCTGATTATGGACCGGGTTTGGGGGGCTGACTTCTGTGGTGAATCGAACGTTCTTGAAGTGTACATAGGCATGTTGAGGCAGAAGTTGGAGGAGTCCGGCGGGGAAAGGCTGATTAAAACAGTGCGCGGTGTTGGCTACGTGCTTAAATAAGAAGACAGAAGACAGAAGACAGAAACTGAGCTAAAAGATGATACATGCCGCTAACGCAGTACGGGCGGAAGGGTGAAAATTAATACGATTTCAATCGAACATCGATCGAATGCAGCTTTTTATTAATGTCTTTTTAATATTTATTCTGTATTCTGAATTCTGACTCCTGTATTCTGACATAAAAGCATATCCTGAAAGGATGTAAGAAATGTCCCTTCGTCTCAAACTAACCTATCTGTACAGCGTGGTCCTGGCTCTGACCATGCTGGTATTTGGCGCCCTGGTCTATTTTTTTATGGAGCGCAACCTCAATTTTGAGGCTGACAGCGCTGTGGCCGGGATTGCAGGTGATGTTATCCGCTCAACAAAAATAGTGGGGAGTCTGCGGCAGGTGGTTTTGCCTAATGTGGATGTGTTTGCCACTCCCAATACCTATATCCAGGTTGTGGACAGGAACGGGACAGTCGCCGCCCAGTCAAACAACCTGGGCGGGCAAATAATGCCTCTGAGCGAGGAAACCCTGCGGCGGGCGGCCAACGGCAGCGACTTTTTTGAGACGGTTATGTCCGGCAGCCAGGGTTTGCGGATATACAACCGTCCTCTTGTTCTGGAGGGGCAGATAATTGGTGTGCTGCAGGTCGGCCGGATCCTGGGGCCAACCGAAGCAGCCCTGAAAAGGCTCAGGTTGCTTTTGTTATTTGGTGGGGGGATTATCCTAATCCTGGCCGGAACCCTGGGTTGGCTCCTGGCAGGTGCGGCGCTAAGGCCCATTAACCGGATTACTGAGACAGCGTCAGCCATCCAGGCCAAAGATTTGAGCAGGCGGATAAACTATAGTGGGCCGGGTGATGAAGTGGGACGACTGGCCGGCACCCTTGACAACATGCTGGAACGGCTCCAGGCTGCCTACCACGGTCTTGAAAAGGCTGAGGCGGCGCAGCGCCGCTTTGTTTCAGACGCTTCCCACGAACTGCGCACCCCGCTTACAACCATCCGCGGCAACGTGGAACTGCTGAGGAAAATGGGGGATGCCGACCCCGTGACCAGGGCGGAGGCGCTGGCCGATATAGCCGGAGAGGCGGAGAGGATGTCCAGATTGGTGGCAGATCTGCTTGTTCTGGCCAGGGCTGACTCAAAACTTGAGTTGAAGAAAGAAGAAATCAGTCCGGTTGCCCTGCTTACTGACGCAGCCCGTACCGGTCAGGCCCTCTCCGAAAAAGTTGGTTTTCTGGCAGGTGTTTTCTCCACATTTGAGGAATACAAACTGTTGGGTGACGCCGATTATTTAAAACAACTTTTCATCATATTAATAGAGAATGCTTTCAAATATACACCTGCCGGTGGGGAGGTGCGGCTTGAAGCCCGGCTGGACGGTTCTTTTCTTGAGACTCAAGTGATTGACAGCGGCATTGGTATTGCGGAATCCGATCAGCCGTTTATTTTTGACAGATTTTACAGGGCCGACGAGGCCCGCTCAGGCGAAGGCACCGGGCTCGGCCTGGCTATCGCCAGGTGGATCGCCGCAGAACACGGAGGCGCCATCAGTGTTGAAAGTAAAGTTGGAGAGGGCAGCACATTTACCGTCCGGCTGCCCCTGGCACAGACCTAAGCCAAGGGTATGAATTTTTCTTTTCTTTTCTTTTATTATTCTATATAATTTCATTATATTTTTAGTGGCTATAGACGCTTCTGTAAAAAGATTATCCCATATAAAAATCAGGAAATCAGGTGAGATTTGCAGATGAAGCAGTTTGCCATAATCGGACTTGGGCGCTTTGGGACGAGCCTGGCCCTGACCCTCACAAGAATGGGCTACGATGTCCTGGCGGTTGATACCAACGAGGAAAAAGTCAACAACATCATGGATAAGGTTACTCATGCGGTCCAGGTGGACGCCATGGACGAGCAGGCTCTTAAGGCGCTCGGCATGCGCAATTTTGACGTAGTCATAGTGGCCATCGGGCAGGATATCCAGACAAACATCCTGGTGACGGTGATGCTGAAAGATTTGGGTGTTAAGAAAGTGGTTTCTAAGGCTGTCACTGAGCTGCACGGGAAGGTCCTGGAGAGAATTGGCGCCGACAAGGTGGTCTTTCCTGAGCGGGATATGGGCGCTAGGGTAGCGCAAGCCCTGGTCTCAAAAAACATCATGGACCAGATTAACCTTTCCCCGGACTACAGTATTATTGAGTTGATGGCGCCGGAAGATTTTACCGGAAAAACGCTGGCCGAAGGAGCCTTAAGGGTGAAGCACGGTGTAACAGTGCTGGCTATCAGGCGGGGCAACGATGTCGTTATATCTCCAGGGGCCAAGCAGGTGATTGAAGAAGGAGATGTGCTGGTAGTTGTTGGCCGTAATGACAAGCTTTCAGACCTGGAAGAGAAATAGTCAAGTGTATCTAACGGGCTTTTCTATTAATTATCCCGCTTTTTCTCTTTTAGCAGCATGCCGGTTACCGGTCTTAAGAGCAGCGCCAGTATTACACCGGTACCAAGTGTAACGAGCATTGCGGTCTGAGTGTGGAAAATATACCAGAAAAGAAGATAACCTGTTGATATTACTATAGACATCAACATTAGCGGAAAGGCTATCTTAAAGTAGTCCACAAAACCTATATACTGGCCTCTCTTTTCAGCCATACCAATTACTACAACATTGGCTGAGGCGCCTATGATAGTCCCGTTGCCGCCCAGGCAGGCTCCCAGAGACAAAGACCACCAGAAAAAATTCAGGTCGGCGATGCCGCCGATGCGGCCCATATCCTGGATCAGCGGGATCATTGTGGCTACAAACGGGATGTTGTCAACAAATGAAGAAGCAACAGCGGACAGCCAGAGGATCAGTATACCTGTCGGGAGCACGTCCCCACCGGTTATTTCCAGAGACCACCTGGCTACCGCCTCTATTACGCCTACCTCTTCTAACGCTCCCACCACCACAAATAGTCCGATAAAGAAAAAAATTACCGGCCATTCCACGATCTGCAGGGCGTGTTCAGGGTCCTCCTTCGTGATTAGAAGCAAAAGTGTAGCCCCCGACAGGGCTATCACCGACGATTCCAGGTGGACATACTGGTGCAGGACGAAGCCCAGTATGGTCAAGGCGAGCACCAGGAGACTTTTACGCAATAAAACAGGGTTTTTTAACTCTTCCCGCTCATTTAGCTGCATTATATTTGCCTGCAGCGCTTCTTTCGCTGACAGCTGATTCCGGTAGATGAGCTGGAGCAGCGGGATGGTCAAAACGTATATTACAACAACAACCGGGGTCAGATTGAAAACAAAGTCCATAAACCCGAGGTTGGTAGCGCTGCCGATCATAATGTTCGGCGGGTCACCTATTAATGTGGCGGTGCCGCCAATGTTGGAGGCTATGATCTCGACAATCAGGAACGGCAAGGGTGTGATTTTAAGCTGTCTGGCTATGGCAAAAGTTACCGGCACAATTAAAAGCACAGTGGTAACATTATCTAATAACGCGGATAGTATGGCCGTGACCAGGGCCAGGGCGGCCATAATTTTCAGCGGTTCACCTTTCGAACTTTTAGCAGCCTTAATTGCCAAAAATTCAAATACCCCGGTGTGCCTGGTGATGCCTACAATGATCATCATTCCGACCAGCAGGCCGATTGTATTAAAGTCAATGGCCTCTACAGCTTTCTCCGGATCGACGATGCCCGTTAATACCACCAGGGCTGCCCCGACCAGGGCCGCAACTGTCCGGTGAACCTTTTCGGAAACTATCACCACATAAGTAATTAAAAAAACTGAAGTGGCTATTATCACCTGATACTGTTCAATCAAAACCTTCACCCCATAAATACCAGTTGTGTGTTTATTTTTCACATCAACCGGCAGACTCATTACTATCTTTTACAAAAATATTTATTTTGATATAAAAAAGGTGGGACGTCATAAAAATGACTTCCCACCCCAGAAGCCTAAACCTTGAAAACGAATTTAAGAAATTCGTTCAACCCGGGAATAATATTATTATATAAAAGTTGTCTCTATTACTTTATCATAACACTTTTAGCATAACAAGATTTTTAGGGAGATATTGTTTATGAGGCAGGAATAAATTGCCGGGGTTAGAAGAATTATTAATCAGGAGAGGAGGTTTTAAAGGATGATCAAAAAAATTCTTGTGGCTTATGACAGTGGGAAAAAGTCCCTTAAAGCTCTGGAAATCGCAACAGATATAGCAAAGGGCTGTAATGCGGAAATTTTTATCTTCACCTCCGTTAAAATGCCCGAAATAGTATCATCGGTAGCAGACCATGATATGCTCAAGGATTTGGAGGAAAAAAGTTTCGAGTATTTTAAAAGTGAACTGGGAGAGGCCGAGGAGAAGATCAAAAATGAAGGTGTGCAGGTGCAAATTGTAATTGTGCAGGATAGTCCCGGTGCAGCTATCGTCCGTTTTGCCGAAAAAGAAAAAATAGACCTGATTGCGATGGGGTCACGTAACCGGGGTCTTTTTGAAGGACTTCTATTAGGACTGGGGAGTGTCTCCAACTATGTCATCCAGAATGCCCGGTGTCCGGTTCTGGTCACCAAGGATTAAGCGGCTATTCTTTTTTTTCATAGGCTTCCATTTGCTCCAGGACAAGATGTTTCTTCTCGTTACCCGTTTCCTCGCTTAAAACACCTTCCGTCAGAAGCTTTTCGATGGACAAGTGTTCAGCATAGAGGAGCTTTTTACGCGCGTTGAATTCCTGTTCCTGAAGAAGCTCCGGATACTTGCCGTAAAGGCTTTTTAAGCTCTGGTTAACCTCCAAAAGTCTTTCAGTGTTTTCCTTTTCAATTTTATTAAAAACTTGTGGGGAAACCTGTCCCTCCTTATATAAACGGTTGAGTTCATCACCTGCGGCAACAGCCTGTTGTAATTCAAACAATAATTGTTCATACTCTTTTAATCCACTTACAGTTTTCTGAAGCCCCAGGACGCGGATTAGAGGAGAAATGGTCAACCCCTGAACAACCAGGGAGAAGAACACAACACTAAAGGTAAGGGTGATTATTGTTTCCCTGCCCGGAAAATCCAAAGGCAAACTTAAGGCCAGGGCAAGAGACAGCGATCCCTTCAGTCCGCCCCAGTTAATAATGTGCTTATATGATGTTGGCAGTTTAAATCCTATGGTTGAAACGTATACAGCTACGCCCCGCCCGAGCAGTACCAATATAATGGCTATTAGAATTTGAAAAGCATGTTCCACAATAGTAATGTGGGATATTTCCAAACCAACCAGAATGAAAACCAGGGAATTCGCGGCCAGTACAATGGTATCCCAGAACACTGAGATGCTGAACCTTGTGGTGGGGGACATGCCTATTACTTTGCCATAATTCCCCAATACCAATCCGGCCGCTACTACGGCAATAACACCGGAGACTTCAATTTTTTCCGCGATAATATAGGCGCCGAAAAAGAGCACCAAGGAAAATGCGTTTTCCAGCGGGTAATCATCAAAATATCGACCTATCTGTGATATTAAAAAACCTAATGACAGACCTACAAGTGTGCCTCCAACCACTACTTTAAAGAACACAGCCACTCCGACAGCCGCTCCCCACAGACCTAATGAGGTGATAAAAGTCAAGGAAAATACAGACAGTTTGAATAGAACTACCGAGATGCCGTCATTGATCAGGCTTTCGCCTTCCATGATAACTGCCAGGCGGCGGTTGACACCAAGATTTTTGAATATTGAAATGACGCTTACCGGATCGGTCGCAGCCATTAACGCGCCAAAAACCAGCGCTGTCTGAACAGGCAGCCCCAAAGCTAAATGAGACAGGCCGCCTGTTATAATATAAGCAAGTACAGTGCCCAGGAAAGCAAGCAGAATAATTGGCCGGCGGTTCTGGCTGATTTCCGTGTATGAGAGTTTTAAAGAGGCTTCTCCTAATAGCGCCGGAAGAAAAATGGAAATAACAGCTGTGCGAAAAACTTCATCCGAAGCAAAAAAATTCCTTATTTCTTCAAGAACCCCCCCAATCGGCAGGAGCCCTACAACCGCCCCGATAATTACCAGAGCGATAGGGTAAGGTTTGTTGAGCCTTTTGGCCAGTGCTGTTACACCAACGGATAGAGCCAAAAGGATAAAGATTAACTGTATGTTGTGGATAATCATCTGTTGCAAGCGCCCCTTGTCTGCATATATAAACCTTAATAGAAGTATCTCCGCTAGACCATTTTACAATTATACCGCAAAAAAGCCTTTTAGGCATTCCTCACCCCAATTTAACCGCCGCATTACCAGCTTTAGCGCGGGTTGATGAGAGAATTGAATTCTTCAGAAAAATTCTTGCCAGTTAGCTGGAAGAGGGATAAGATATATTGTATATTTCAGGTTGAACAATAAATAAAGTATTCTGCAGATTTCTACAGACGATATTTCAAAGGGGAAGTGAAAGTGCCGGCGACATATCAAGTTTCTTTTGCCTGTGTGGTTTTCCTTGGAACCTACTTGTTATTAATTGCGGATAAGATTCACCGTACCATAGTGGCGCTTTGCGGCGCTATGTTGATCCTGCTGGCAGGGATCATCACCCAGGAGAGGGCTGTCAGTTCTATCGACTTCAACACTATCGGCCTCCTCATAGGTATGATGGTTATCGTGGGAATAACCCGCCACACCGGAGTCTTTGAGTATCTGGCCATATTGTCGGCCAAATTGGTAAAGGGTGATCCGGTCCGGATTATGATGGCCCTGGCTACCGTCACTGCCGTAGTCTCAGCCTTACTCGACAACGTGACCACTGTACTGCTGGTAGTCCCCGTAACCTTTGCCATTACCCGGCAGTTAAAAATCAGCCCGCTTCCTTATCTGATTGCTGAAATAATTGCTTCAAACATAGGAGGGACCGCCACCCTGATCGGCGACCCGCCGAATATTATGATCGGCAGCGCCACGGGCTTGGGTTTTATGGACTTTGTGACTGCGCTGACTCCGGTGATTATTGTTGTCTTTGCCGCTAATATGCTCTGGCTGAAATTGCTTTACAGAAAACAATTGGTGAGTACTCCGGATTTACAAAGCAGCATTATGAAGCTGGATGAGAAAAAGGAAATTAAAGATCCGGTCCTGCTCAAAAAGTCCCTAATGGTGATAGGTCTGACCATACTGGGTTTTGTGCTGCACCAGTCCCTGCACCTGGAATCTGCCACCATTGCCCTTTCCGGCGCGGCATTACTGCTGCTGTTAGCGCGCGATAACCCCGAAAAAGCTCTCGGCGCGGTGGAATGGCCGGTTATCTTCTTTTTCGCCGGCCTGTTTGTGGTGGTAGGCGCGCTGGATGAAGTGGGGGTTATTGAATACATAGCCAGAAAATCCCTTGAATTGACCGGCGGCTCAATGGTTTCCACCGGAATACTTATTCTATGGCTTTCAGCCATTGCCTCGGCTTTTGTAGACAACATCCCGTTTGTGGCGACGATGATCCCGCTGATCCAGGATATGGGCCGCATTGGAGGCATAACCGACCTGAACCCACTGTGGTGGTCCCTCTCACTGGGGGCCTGTCTGGGCGGCAACGGAACCCTTATTGGCGCTTCTGCCAACGTGGTTGTGGCCGGCCTGGCGGAGAAAAGGGGAGCGGTTATTACTTTTGTACACTTTACCAAGGTGGCCTTTCCGATGATGCTGATGTCGGTTGCTATTGCCATGGTTTACTTGCTGCTTCGTTATCTCCATTGAATAATGTAAGTCCTATGTTGGTAATGCTTATTCTTCATTAACTTTAAAACCCGTTTTCCCTTATAAATTCCTCCAGTATCTCCAGGTCCTCACTGGTCACCTTTAACGGCGATGACTGGCTGAGCAGCAGGCGCCCCTCAATTGTCCTAAGTTTGTTTTTTTCCCTTGTTAAAGCTTCTTTTTTTCCTTTGCTCTGGTGATACCCGATCAGTTCCAGGGACTGGCGCCGGTCAAAAAGGTAAATCGAAATGCTGCCGGCCGGGTCGTCTTGAAGCGCGTCCCACTTGGCCCGGTAGTCGGCGATCATCCCGCTTTCCTCGGCCAGGCGCACCGCTGCCCTGCACAGCGCTTCTCCTTCTCTGCCTTCCACATATTCTTCGGCCAGCGTCTCCAGGGCTAAGGCAACCGGAATATAGCCGGTTTGCCCCGATGGTTTTTCTAAAACCGGGGGTTCCTGGCTGCGGCCCTTTCCTTCTGCAGCGGGTTCCAGAGGTTCAACCGGGATAACCAGCTTTTTCTCCTGTTGATACTTTTCCTTCGGTTTTCGGGATACGTTCCTTCGTCTTATGGTCATAATTCATCACTCCTCGAAAGATATCCGCCTAATAGATTGCTTCTCTTCATCGCTGTGTGCCGCAACCAGGGATTCCCCCTTGTAAATATGTTTTTAGGCGGGCGCCCAATTTATACGGTTAAATAACTTCTAGCAATATATTTTTTAAAAGCTGTCAAATTCCTTCTGAGAACCGGATTTTTTTAAAAAAAACCCCGTTCAATCAGAACGGGCGAATAGAATAAAACATGTTATGGAAGAAGGAGATAAAATGAAAAACCCGGCTTCCTCCGCTATGGAGCCGGGTTTTTCACAGGTGTAAACCTGTAATAAACATAAAAACAGCCCTGGCCTTTCCACGGAAGGCGGTACCAAGCTGACCAGGCAGGTCTCCTGACTCGTGGATCTCAGCTAATCTCCCGCCTTCCCGGGCTAACCTTTAACCCAGTGGCATTTTTAGGAAGCAGCTCCCCACTTACAGTGGCCTGACCGTCCGGGACTTGCACCCGGTTCCCTTTTCACCCCTTTTAAAGGGGTACCTGGACAGTTTCTTTTTCAGTTAGGAAGATCCTAACACCAAATAAACAATTTGTCCACTAAAATAATTGTTTCCTGAAAATAATCAGGAAGCATCCTCTTTAGCAATATGTGGTGTAGATGTTGAAACCAATCCTAAGATTTCTTCAACCGAATATATACCCGGGGGTTGTGAATGGACGTACTCTATTACTTTTAGTAAGCAATCAGTAAAAGCATTACGGTTAATCGATTCATGCTTAATTTCCAGGCGTTCGTTGTCGCTGACAAAAACTATTTTATGCACCCCTATAGTTCCCCCGCCACGAATGGCGTGTATAGCGATTTCTCTTCCTTTGCTGCTTTTATTGCCGTGTCTGCCAAAAATCAATCCTTTTTCAGGATTTATTCCCACTCCTTCAGCAATTAACTTGGCCAGGCGGATGGCGGTACCGGAAGGCGCATCCTTCTTGTACCGGTGGTGTTCTTCTATTACCTCAATATCAAAACCCGTTAATACCGCAGCCATTTTTTTAGCTGAATCTATCAGCATATTTATGCCGATAGAGAGGTTTGGAGCCATGACCAGACTTACATTATACATATTAGCAATAGATCGCAGCGCCTCAGCCTGAAACTTTGTATAACCCGTAGTGCCAACAATTAGAGAAGCGCCATGTTTTGCCGCTGCCTTAAGGTTGATCAGACCTGCTTCAGGGGTTGTAAAATCGATTACAATATCCGGACGTGCAGCGCTCAAAGACTGAATAAGTTGATCACTGCTCTTTACGGTTAAACCTGTATCTGGAATTTCTAAAATATTCCCAAGATCTTTACCTACTTTTTCACCGCCGCTGCGACTTACCACCAGTACAAGCTTCACAGAATGATCCTTTAACAAATTCCTGGCTGCAACCTGGCCCATACGGCCAATGCCAAAAAGCGCTACTCTTACAGTTGAGGACATTTAGTCTCCCCCTATTTATAAATTTTGGATAAAAAAACCCGCGGCTTAAACCACCGGGGGTCGAAAAGGGATACATAAAGTGCAAAGCAAAACTCTGCAGCTTTAACTAAACTAATTCCCTTTCAACGCTTACGAGGTTAGCTGACGGGTTCGGGCCGAAAGAAATAGCTAGCCCTACCTTTTGGGTTGTGGGACTTGGGACGTGGGACGTGAGGTTCCGGGTATTTCTTTGGAGTATTTTAACCCCAAATTAATTCCACAGTTCCCACGACTCACGACTCACGGCTCACGACCAAAATGATTCACCCCGGAAAACAATGGTTCCCCCGCTTCTTGCTTAAAGAATTGAGCGGTTTAATTAGGCAGTTGTTTATTTAATTGTAAAATATTTGCTACAACTTATTATATCAGCAAAAGTTGTCTGTTGCAATACCAAAAAGGCCTTAGTAAAATGATAAAAGAATATAAATAATTTGTTGCCAATCAGGAGAAATAAGATGTCATTTCGAAACTCGCTTTTCTATACCAGATATAAAAAATTCTTAAAACAAATCAACCATAAAGAGATTTACATAGAATTGGAGCAGGCTCAGCGAATAGATATTTCTTATATTGCTTTGGTTGTTATATCTGCGCATATTGCCACATTAGGACTCATTGTGAACAGTGCGGCTGTAATAATCGGAGCCATGATTATAGCTCCTCTGATGGGTCCAATAATGGCAGGCGGTCTTTCTTTTGCCATCAGTGATAATAATCTGGGAAGAAAAGCTTTTAAATCAATATCGCTCGGGATTATTTTGTCAGTGTTTTTTTCCGCGACAGTCACATTTGTTTCTCCACTAAAAGAAAATACAACAGAAATCCTTATTAGAACCTCTCCAAATATTATGGACTTATTTATTGCTTTATTCAGTGGTCTGGCAGGAGCCTTTGCTGTCACGTTTAAAAAAATTTCAGGTTCAATAGTGGGGGTTGCCATATCAGTAGCGTTAATGCCGCCTTTATGTGTCACCGGTATAGGTATCAGTACCGGTCAGGCAAATGTGGTCGTTGGTGGTTTCTTTTTATTTCTCACAAACTTAACTGCTATATTTATTGCATCAGCAATATTTTTTCTTGCTTTTGGATTTTTTGGACAAGATAACCAGAACTATGATAGAAAAGCAGTATATTCTAAATACATTGTTTCATTTTGCCTGCTGCTATTACTATCCATTCCTTTAATATATACACTGGAAGCAGCAATTAAAGAAAAGATACAACTTGATAAAATAAAGAATGTGTTAGTTAAAAATTTTGACATAACTGATTACTCCAGGCTGGATTCATGGAAAAAAACTAAAAATACAATTTATGTAAAGATTAATACAGTGACTTATATACCTCAGGAGAAATTAGATTCTGTAGAAAAAGAGATAAGGACGGCTGCCGGCCAGGATGTTACTCTGGATATTACCCAAATTCCCGTTTTTTCATTGTACGAGATTGGCAGGAAACCGGTTTCCTCGCTGTTGTTGGAGGCCATTTCAGGCAAAGTTTCTCCCCAGCAGGTTGAAGAAACCGGTGGTGGAGAAACTACGGATAAAACAGAGAATGCTCTGGATAAATCAGTCTTTGAACAGATGAAAATTAGTTACCCTTACATAGATGGTTATCAGCTAAAATACAGTGTTGAGAATGATGATCTAAAAAGCATAATAGTAACGGTTAAACCAAATTATAGCGTCACTATTGAGCAATTTAACAGTATTATTAATTATTTTAAGGAAATAAATGATAAAATCGCAATAAAAATTATATCAGATAACATTTTGTTGCAATCAATCTTTTTTGAAGAAAATTCATTTGAGATAGAGCCAAGCGAGCAACCTAAATTAGATGTATTAGCAGCATTTCTAGACTATCAGGATCAATATGTGTTAAAAGCTACAGGATATGCAGACAGCACCGGGGATGAAAATATAAATGAATATATTTCCAGAATGAGAGCAGAGTCGGTAATGAATTATTTAGTAAAAAACAAGAATATCTCTCCTGACAGGATTTTGGTTAACTATGACAGCGAAAGCGACAAAGAAAAAGAACTTGAGGAAGGCAGAAAAAACCAGAGAAGGGTTGACTTGGAGATTGCTCCCGTTGGTAATTTTGATGTCTTTGACCATAATAATTAAACGTGATAAAATGTAAAAAAAATTTGTTACGTGTTGGGCGAACCATATAAGTTCGTTTTCAAGGTTAAGGCTTCTGGGGTGGGAAGTCAGCTTGCTGACTGATCACTCTTTTTTTGTTCTTACAAGACAACTTACCCAGTCAATACAAGTTGGCCATTTGAATTAATTGTCATTTCAATATAACATAATGACTTCACTCAAAAGGTTGTAAATTCTGAATAATGAGGGAGGTATTGTATTGAAGCAGCAGGAGGTTAAGGTCGGAATCGGTTTTGCTACTGGGAGGAAAAGTTTTCAAAAGGTACTGAGAACCTATATTCACAACTGGAAGGAATCCGGCCTTGTGGCAGATAAAAGAATTAGTTTAAATCTTTTTGTCGCATATGATCTTGATTATCATAAAACTAAAATAACGGATTACACTAATGTACACCCAGAACTAGTTGAGCAGATTGATAGCAGCAAATTTATTGGAAGCAATTCTATAAAAGAAGAAATCGACTATCTGATTCAAGAGAGTGTCATCAATCATCAAGAAGCCCGTATAATTTTTGGCAAGGGATATGCCGCTAAACGCAACGCCTTGCTCTATAACGCCATAAAGCATAAAATGGAGTACCTCATTTTTCTGGATGACGATGAATACCCGGTGGCAGTGACGAATACACGCAAAACAGCTATTTGGGGAGGGCAGCATGTCCTGGCAACCCATCTGAAGCATATAACTCAAGCGGATATAACCCACGGAAATCACTGTGGCTATATATCTCCTATTCCATTTGTGGAATATAACGATATACTATCTGAAGCAGATTTCCGTTCTTTTATTGAAGCTATCAGCAATGATATCCTAAACTGGGATAACATTAAGACTGTCATGAGCAACGGAGGAGTAACATATGCGGATACTAAGATATTGACAAGTGATGATGCCACAGAGGTGCAGGAAATTAATCACGCTAAATTCATCTCAGGCGCCAATCTTTGTATTAACCTAACTGATCCTCGTAGAGTCTTCCCATTTTACAATCCACCTGGAGCTAGAGGAGAGGATACTTTTTTAAGCACCTGCCTAAGCGAAAGAAAAGTTATGCGTGTGCCATGCTACACATTTCATGACGGTTTTTCTACTTATAACCACCTTCTAGAAGGTGTTCTCCCAACACGACTGAAATTCATCAAGGCTGGCACTGACCAGATTATCACTCGCTTTTACAAAGCTTGTATAGGGTGGATTCGTTATAAGCCCTTACTGCTCTATATTACAACGCCGGATAGTTATGAGGAAAAGATTGAAGAGATGAGGGAACAGCTTAACCAGACATTGCCTAAAATCTGCGCTTATTTCGGACAGTCGAATTTTAATAATGTCTTAGCCGAATTAGTTAAATATCATAAAAACGTTGAAAAGCACTATCGTGCATTTAAAGAAACACAACTGATATGGGCAAAAATCATGGAACAATTTTTGCAAAAAAAGTTACTTAACTAGCAGGTGATTCGCAGCTTACCTTTCAACAGATAATAAATCCCGCAGTTTATCCAGAAGCTCGGTTTTATCGTGCAGAATAACCGCGCCTTTTTCCTTTATCGCATTATATAGCAGCACCGCTTTGCCTCCGGTGAAATCACGCTCCTCAATGTCCTGTTCTTCTATAATCAAAACAGGTTTTGACTGTTCAAGGGCAAGAGTAACTGCCTCGAGGTTTTTTAAATTGCCCCGGCCATAGGGGATGTTTACCAGTATACAGGCTGCGGCTTCATTGATAAGTTTTATGTTTTCGTTGTGGCTTCGTTCGGAAATTGGCAGAAAAGGTATCTCTTCGGCCACATTTATATCCAAAAACCTGGCTGTTTCCCAGTCAATGTCACCTGAGTTGAGGACACCGGCGCTGACATCATAACCGTTGCCCGACAGCAGTCCGAGTACTGCCGAGCCCGCTCCGCCGCCGCAGACAACGTGGACCCTGCCCTTTTTTGAGATACCTTGAGAGTCCTGGGCCAGGAGTATAATGGAGGGATGTCCGGTTACAGGATGTTTTCTGATTAAGACGCTGGCGCCGTAAACCTCCTTAATATTGTCAGCGGTCAGCACTTCTTCCGGTTCGCCCAGGGTAAAAATTGCGCCGCTTTTCATCAAAACAAGACTGTCGCAGTACTGCGCGGCCAGGTTCAGATCGTGAAAAACCGCGATTATGGTCAGGTTGTTTTCCCTGTTCAGGCGTTTTAGCAGGCTGAGAATTTCAATCTGGTGGTTAATATCCAGGTGTGAAGTTGGCTCGTCCAGTAAAATTATTTTCGGTTCCTGGGTCAGGGCCTTGGCGATAATCACCCTTTGCCTTTCTCCGCCGCTGATAGCAGTGATCAGCCGGTCTGCCAGGTGGTAGGTGTTGGTCAGTTCCATAGCCTGCCTGGCCATTTCAAAATCTTTTTTCCCCTCGCTTTGAAAAAGGCCCAGGTGAGGGGAGCGGCCCATTATAACGACCTCTTTAACTGTAAACGAAAAATTTACAGCAGTCTCCTGAGGGACCACTGCCATTCTTTTAGCCACTTCCCGTGTGTCAAGGCTGTAAAGGTTCTCTTCGTCCAGAAGCACTGCCCCTTTGACAGGTTTTAGCACCCGACTCAAGGATTTTAAAAGAGTCGATTTCCCCGAACCGTTGGGGCCGATAATGCCGGTGAAACTGCCGCTATTTATTGAAAAGGTCAACCCCGTCAGCACTTTAACCGCGCCGTAGGAACATTCGATTTCATCTATTTTTACAACCATAGGCATTTTCTTTACCTCCAAGATCGATTCAAAACAGAAGCTTCTATAAACATGTTAAAATCCGGGGTTATTCTTCTTTCTCAACAGGTATATGAAAAAGCGTCCTCCGCATAA
>CAZIYV010000049.1:0-20637 GCA_964543575.1 uncultured Pelotomaculum sp. | reverse complement strand
GTACTACCTGAAGTACCAGAATAAGCGCGCCGCTTTTGTAGAGGCCTGGTGGAACCTGGTTGACTGGGATGGAGTAAACGGCAGATGTAAATGCACTTGCGGAGCTTAACTGCATATCTTAAGAAAATGGGTTCAGGCTGAAAATATAAGGAAAGGCCGGGTAAACAACTTGCCTGGCCTTTTTATTAAAATTGACTTTTTATGATGATAACAAGGCAGCGCTTGCGGTATAATGTAAAATACAATTTGTTTTGATCGTGAGGATGAATGATTAGCGTATTTAGATTTTCGGGTTGAGCATAAAATTATTGAGAGAGGTGTGAATATGTTGAAGAGGTCGATCTTCATCTGCTTTTTATCAATAATATTAATTACACTACTTACCGGCTGCGCTAATAAAACCAGCCCGCCAGCCAACCTTACCAGCCCTTCCGCCGGGCAGAAGGAAGCACTGCCTGCCGTGTCCAATCAACTATGTGAGTGGAAATCAGACGGCAAAATTAGTGACAACGAGTACGCCAGCCACCAGAGTATAGGAGACCTGGAAGTCTATACCCGTTTGGCAGGCGATAGTGTTATGTTTGGCCTGACGGCAAACACAGAAGGGTACCTGGCACTTGGCATCGACCCGGATGGGAGCATGAGGGACGTCGACATGATCATGTGCGCTGTCATAGATGGGGGCGCCGTGGTCGGGGACCTGTGCGGCAGCGGCAAGCACTGGCCGCACCCCGCTGATATAGATTCGGGCGGGAAAATGGACCTGACCGATATGTCCGGGAGCAGGAAGGATCTCACTGCTACATTTGAATTCAAAAGAAAACTGGATACGGGAGACAGCAGGGATAAAGCGCTTAAAATAGGTGAGAACAGGGTTGTCTGGGCTGTCGGGCTCTCCAATGATTTTACCAAGCCGCATAATAAAAAGGGATCAGGCAGCCTGATCCTGTAGCCGAATTGATGAATTAAAACAGCCTTAATGACTATGCATACAGAATTAAAACCATTAAACCTCTTTTTAGATACGGACTTGTAAGTTGGTAAATAGTGTGTTATACTTTATTTCGATACATATAGAAATATAGATATAGGTGAGATATAATGGTTTACGAAAACAAGCAATTCCGGGAAGCGGTAAGAGTATATAAAGCCTTGGGGGAGCCAACCCGCCTTAGAATAGTCCAGCTTTTGCTTGCGCACAAAGAATTAAGCTGTACAGATATTATTGAACATATTAACGTTACAGCTTGCTCAACCCTTTCACATCATATCAGGCTGCTCACAGACTGCGGGTTGCTGGAGCTGAGAAAAGAGGGAACTTATCATATTTACCGCCTGCAGGTTGATATATTGAAATACTACGCGCCGGGGGTGATTGAATAAGACTGCTGTTTATTCTGAATAAATTTATCTAAAACATCGATATTTCTGCAATAATCAAAGTATTTGGCCAGCAACCGTCAGGAATGGAAATTTGTAATTGATCAGGTAGCATGTTTTGAAAAATACCAGTAGATTATTGGATGTAAAAAATATTCCATAGGAAAAGAATTTCAATAGATTTTATGAGAGGAGGGATAAAAATGCTTAAGAAAAGATATATGCTTCGTGCGGTAGCCCACTGCAAAGGAGGCTGTTAGCTTTGGTCCCGGGCAAGACCTTAAACTGCCCATTCATAATTTCTCTTTAAAATGGCTACCCTGAAGAAAAAAATCCGGAGAAGGAGCCTTTTTAATGCAATACAGAACATTTGGCAAGCTCGGCTGGCAGGCTTCGGCTTTAGGTTTCGGTTGTATGCGCCTGCCTACTGTTGATAGGAAGCCTTTAAGCGGCAACATAGATGAAAAAGAATCAATAAAGATGATCCGTTACGCGATTGACCGGGGCGTCAACTATGTTGACACAGCGTATCCCTATCACGAAAAAAACAGTGAAATTGTAACAGGTAAAGCGCTGAAAGACGGATACAGGGAGAAAGTTAAACTGGCGACCAAATCACCGGTCTGGTTTATAAAAAAACCAGAGGATTTTGACAGGTATTTAAACGAACAACTTGAGAAACTGCAGACCGATTATATTGACTTTTACCTTTTTCACGGGCTGGACAAAAAAAATTGGGATAATGTAGTGCTCAGACTCAACCTTCTGGAAAGAGCGGAATCAGCCCTGCGGGACGGTAAAATCGGACATATAGGGTTTTCATTTCATGACCGTTATGAAGTTTTCCAGGAGATAATTGACGGATATAATGGTTGGACTTTTTGCCAGATCCAGTATAATTATATGGATACCGAGCATCAGGCCGGGACTAAGGGATTGCAGTACGCGGCCTCTAAAGGGTTGGCTGTGGTAATTATGGAGCCTCTGCTGGGAGGAAGGTTAGCGAACCCGCCCTCGACGGTGCTGGATGTGTTTAAAGGTCACAGGGAAAAAACCCCCGCTGATTGGGCGCTGCAGTGGGTATGGAACCAGCCGGAAGTGTCTTTATTGCTTAGCGGTATGAGCACCATGCGGCAGGTTGAGGAAAATATACTCTCAGCGAACATGTCGGGTATCGGTTCTATGGGAGCCGAAGAATTAACCGTTATTCAACAGGCCAGGGAAAAATACAGGGATATGACCCTGATCCCATGTACCAAATGCGGTTACTGCCTGCCGTGTCCCAACGGTGTTAATATTCCCAGAAATATTAAATTGTTTAACGACGGCTTTACCTATGGAGATGTTGAAACCAGCCGCGGGATCTATGCCAATTTCATGGCGGCGGCCAACCGGGCCGGCTCTTGTATTCAATGTAAAATATGTGAAGAAAAATGCCCGCAAAAAATAAGCATAAGCGAATGGATGCCTAAAGCTCACGCGGTATTAGGGGAAGGCAAACCATATTAAAAAAATATTTAAATTACCTGAAAATAATAATGACCACAATATGTAGCTATCTGGTATAATTTTAACAATACATATTGTATGCAATATTTTTTCTATTTATCGTGCGGAGAAAATGGCTGAAGGTGGTTATCTTATGCGCAAGTTGACCCAGGCCGGTCAAAAAGTGTTTGACTCCCGTTACGCCGGGAAAGATGAAAACGGGCATATCAATGAAACCTTTGAAGAGGCGGTGCTTCGCCTGGCCAGGACTGCTGCCGGCGCTGAAAAAGAGGACCAAAAAGCTTGGGAAAATAAATTCAGCCATATTATAGGTGAGCTGTTGTTCATCCCCTCCACCCCCATCTGGGCCAACATGGGGAAAGCAGACCGCCCGTGGCAGCCCGGGGCATGTTTCGTGCTCGCGGTGGAGGATACGCTTGACTCCATGTATGACACCCTTAAAGACACGGCGCTGGTTTTTAAATCAGGCGGCGGCGTAGGATTTAATTTTTCGGCGATCAGACCCAGGGGAGACCTGGTAAGCACCACCAAAGGTCAGGCATCAGGGGTGGTTGAATTGATCAGGCTGTACGACGCCTCCGCCAACATGGTCAAGCAGGGCGGTGTAAGACGCGGCGCTATAATGGGCATCTTGAACATCGACCATCCGGAGATTATCGACTTTATTCAGGCCAAAAATGATGGCGGTCTCACTAACTTCAACCTTTCGGTAGGAGTGACAGACTTGTTCATGGATGCGCTGGAAAAAGACCTGCCGTGGCAGCTGGCTTTCAACGGCATGGTGCGCCGGGAATTGCCTGCCCGCCAACTGTGGGAGATGATTGTTGAATCAGCTCACAGCTGCGGTGATCCTGGTGTGATCTTTCTGGACAGGCTGCAGTCAGGCAATCCTGTCCCGGAGAATAAAATAAACGCCAGTAATCCATGCGGTGAGCAGCCGCTGAGCCCGGGGGAGTCCTGTCTTCTGGGCAGTATCAACCTGGACAGGATGTCTGCAATCGGAGGCGGGCTGGACAAAGTGCTGCTTGCAGAAACTGTCACCGTAGCTGTGCGTTTCCTGGACAACCTAATAGATGTGGCAGGTTATCCCCTGCCTGCAATTGCTGATGCGACCAGGGCGACCAGGAAGATCGGCCTGGGCTTTACCGGGTTGGCAGACGTACTGATTAAAGCCGGGCTGGCTTATGACTCCGCTGAGGGCAGGGACCTGGCCGGAAAAATCACCGGGCTGATGCGGCAGGCGTCACATACTGCCTCAGAGAAACTGGCTGAAGAGAAGGGATGTTTCCCGCTCTGGGATAAAAGCGTCTTTTACCCGGACCGTAAGCGCCGGAACGCTGCCTGCATTACCATTGCCCCCACAGGTTCGGTGACCACCATGGCGGGCTGCGAGGGTTACGGTGTCGAGCCGATCTTTGCCGTGGCTTATACCAAGGCAACCAACGTGGCCGGTGATCTCGAGGTGTTTTCGCCTTTGTTCCTGAAATCCATAAAAGATTATAACATCCCGGCGGAAAAGCTGGCCGCCGTCGCTGAAAAAGGTTCCTGCCAGGATTTGGACGGCATACCGGATAAGGTTGCCGGGATATTCAAGGGAGCGCGGGAGATCGCTCCCATAGACCACCTTCTGATGCAGGCCTCAGTGCAAAGACATGTGGACAACGCAGTCTCAAAGACGATAAATCTGCCAGAGGATGCTTCTGCGGAGGACATCGGCGCCTGCTATAAGACCGCCTTTGATTTAGGCCTTAAGGGGGTCACAGTATTCAGGGAAGGCAGCAAGAAAGGCACGGTCACTGTAGGCAGGGAACCAGCCGGCACGCCAGCCGCGAAGCTGCGGCGCGGTGAGATCCTGCCCCGCCCGGTATGTGCCCAGGGCATGACCCACCGGCTTGACACCGGCTGCGGCAAGATCTACCTGACTATAAACTATCAACCTGACAACGGGGAGATACTTGAGACTTTTATCACCACTGGATCGGACGGCGGCTGCCTGGTTTACACTGAAGCGGCCTCCCGGTTGATCAGCCTGGCTATCCGGGGCGGTATCTCTATTGAAAGAATAACCGAGCAGTTAGAAGGTACCCATTCATGTCCATCGTACATGCTGGCCAGGGGCAAAGGCAAAAAGGTTTCTCCGGGTAAGTCGTGTGCTTCAGCAATAGCCAAACAACTTAATCAGGTCAAAGCGGAGCTTGATCAGCGCTGCGGCGGCGGTTGCCCGGACAAAACAGACATAGAAAAAGGACAGATCTGCGAGGCTTGCGGTGAAGCGACTCTGGCAAGAGCTGAAGGTTGTCTCATATGCAAAAATTGTGGCGCAGCCAGGTGCTAGTACCAGCCAGAACGTTGTTGAGCGGTTATGTGTGGTTAGCAAGGGAGATACACCAGCCGCTCTTGTATGGGGCGCCTACATATAATATATTATAGATTGAAGACAGGGGGAGAGCCGGATGAAGTTAGAGGATGTGACGGTTGACGGGCTGTACCGTTCCTTTGAAGAGCAGGGATACATCTGTGAAAAAAACCTGGTGGTGACTGTTTTTCTGGCCTTGAAACTGGGTAAGCCCCTGCTGGTGGAAGGAGCGCCCGGCGTTGGTAAGACGGAAATAGGTAAGGTGCTGAGCCGGGTTTTTAAGGCGGAGTTGATCCGCCTGCAGTGTTACGAAGGTTTGGATGAAAACAAGGCCTTGTACGAGTGGAATTATCAAAAACAGCTTTTAAAAATCCAGCTGCAGAAGGAAGGCATAGGCTCTGAAATGGCGGAGCGTGACCTTTTCAGCGCTGAATACCTGCTGGAAAGGCCTCTTTTAAAGGCGATCCGCACAGAGGAACCGGTGGTGCTGCTGATTGATGAGGTGGACAAGGTCGAAGAAGAATTCGAGGCTTTTCTTTTTGAGCTGCTGTCGGATTTCCAGGTCTCCATCCCGGAGTTGGGCACTCTGACCGCCAGGCAAATCCCGATGGTGGTGTTGACCAGCAACAGGGAGCGGGATATTTCAGACGGCCTGAAGCGCCGCTGTGTCTACCTCTTCATTGATTATCCTTCGATTGAAAAGGAAGTGCGCATACTGCAGGTAAAGGCTCCGGAGGCGGGTGAAAAACTGTCAAGGGAGGTGGCCCGGGCCGTTAACCTGATCAGGGACAACGACGGGATCGGTAAAAAGCCGGCGATTTCTGAATCCATTGACTGGGCCAGGGCTCTGGTAGCCCTTGGAGCCGCTTCTCTCACCCAGGAGGCGGTAAAACAGACGCTTAGTATTGTTTTGAAAAATAAAGAGGATATCGACACTGTGGTCAGGGAGGTTGGGGTAAAGGCACTGGCTGCCGGCGCCCAAAAAGCATGATTAATGATTCTCCCGGACAGGCCGACCTGTATCCATCCAATACCGGGGAAGAAACCCTGTATAAAATTTTGTACAGCCTGGTGAAATTTATTAACATTTTAAGGCGCCAGGGGATCCGGGCCAGTGTGGCGGAAACCAGGGACGCCCTTGACGCTCTTGCCCAGGTGGACATTCTGGACCGGGAACAGGTGAAGGTGGCGTTGAACGCGACGCTGGTCAAGAATTACCATGACCGCAATACTTTCAATAAGGCATTTGACGATTATTTTTCCGCCTCAGAAAAAAAGATGCAGGGGCCAGATCCTAAAGGCGAAGGGTATGCCGGTGAGGGGACCCGGCCTGAGCAGGCCGGGGACGGACCTGTGCCCGCGCAAAAGGACGCTGAGCGGGACTGGGGCAAAGAATTTCTTGATCATGCGCGTCAGGCGGTAGAACAGAATGAGAAGCTTTCCATCAAGCCTGGCTGGACCAAAAGGCAAAAAAAGCAATTCATTGAAACAATCAGCCGGATGCGTGGTGAGACTGGCAGTCCCGGTACGTCAGCGCCGTTAGCCAAGAAATCTGAAAAATCCCTGGACCTGTGGCACGAAGAGGTAAAGAGACAGATGGAGCAAAGCGAAGCGGTTTCCCAACAGAACTTCAACTCGACGATCAAGGAAAAGCTCAGTGATACTTATGCTTCCCTGGCGCCCGGGTCCGGCGCCCGGAGTAACGATGAATCGATTCTATTCGCTGATATGAAAAGTATATCTGATAAGGACCTGCCCAGGGTAATACTATTGATCAAAAAGCTTTCGCGCCGTCTGGCTACCCGTATATCAAGGCGTTACTATAGAAAAAGAAGAAGAGGCCGGCTGGATATCCGGCGTACTATTCGCAGGAATATCAGCTTTGGGGGGGCATTGATCGATTTAAAGTACCAGTCTAAAAAGGAGCAAAAGCCGCGCCTGGTTTTAATCTGCGATGTGTCTGGGTCAATGGCCCGTTACGCTGTTTTTGTAATCCAGTTTATTTATGGGCTTTCCAGCGTTGTTAAGGGCATTGAAAGCTTTATCTTTTCGGAAGATCTTGAACGAGTAACTTCTCATTTCAAAAAGGGAGACAGCTTTATAAAGAACATGTCTTCACTAATTGAGAAGAGCAATCAGTGGGGATTGGGCACCAACCTGCACGCTTCCCTGGACACTTTTCTGGAAAAACACCACCGTCTCCTTTCACCCTCAGTGTTTGTAATTATTGTCAGTGACGCGCAGACGATCCAGGCTTACCAGACTACCTCGGACCTGAAGGAAATAAGAAGCAGGGTTAAAGATATCATCTGGTTGAATACCATGCCCCGTGCCGACTGGCGGTGGGCCCTGGAGATAAATGAATTTCAGAAATACTGCCGGATGTTCGAATGCTCCACCCTGGATCAGTTAAGCAATGTGCTTGGCAGCCAGGTGCTGACAGTTTAACTGCGTGGAAATTTTCCGGGTATAGCTTTTTGATAGATTGGGTAGAATAATATCAGTATGAACGGCTCAGGACAGGTTGACTATGGACATAAGCAATGTGGGTTGCCTGTGTTATGTGCCGCAAGGTTATTTTAGGAGGCTAAGCTGAAGTATGATTGGTAAGGTAAAATGGTTTAATGCTGGTAAAGGTTTCGGATTTATTGAAACAGAAGAGGGTAAAGATGTTTTTGTACACTTTTCCTCAATTCAAACGGATGGTTTCAAAAGCCTTGACGAAGGCCAGGACGTGGAGTTCGATGTGGTTCAGGGCGAGCGCGGCCCACAAGCCGCAAATGTAGTTAAATTATAAAAAGAATCTTCTTTAAAATAATTTAACGCTTAGTAAAAGGGGCTGACTTAAAGAGGTCAGTCCTTTTTGTTTCAGCAGAAACAATTTGGTAACATTTTTATTAATATAAATCCCAATTTAGTGAAAACTAATAATGGAATCCTGGTAATTATGGAGATAGGCACAGGGATCGGTAATAGTTGTTTACCTCTTAAGGGTTTAAGCGGGTCCCAAAAAAGCATGATAGGTTGACGACATTAATTTTAAAAAGGTGGTGACATAGGTTGAAGGCAACAGGAATCGTGCGTCGTATCGATGATCTGGGCAGAGTGGTAATTCCAAAGGAAATAAGGCGGACCATGCGCATTCGAGAAGGGGATCCCCTTGAGATCTTCACAGACAGGGAAGGGGAGGTTATCTTAATGAAGTACTCCCCGATTGGTGAACTGGGGGAGTTTGCTACCGAGTATGCTGATTCATTGAATGAAACACTTGGTCACATCTCTTGTGTCGCGGATAAGGACATGATTATCGCGGTAGCGGGAGCGCCTAAAAAGCAGCTAATGAACAAGCAGATCAGCACTGATGTCGAAAAAGTGATGGCCGACAGAAAAATGGCTGTATTCAATGAGTCCTGCTATTTGACCATTGATGAGGACGTGAGTTTCAACTCTGCGGTAATAGCTCCAATTATCGCCGAAGGTGACACATTGGGCGCGGTAATCATCGCTGCCAAAGAGGCCGGGGTGCAAATGGGCAACCTGGAAACCAAACTCGCTGAAACCGCAGCTGGTTTTCTGGCCAAACAAATGGAATCATAAGAAGATGAGAGCCCCTTTTGGGGGCTTTCTTCTTTCCTTTTATAAGTCAAAATCACCAGCTGCTTCCGGCTGATAAAGAATCTTTTCTACTTCCAACCTGACCATGCCATCGGGTATTTTCCAGTCGATGACATCTTTCTCGCGCAAACCTATGATTGCCGTCCCCACCGGGGCCAGTATAGAAATTTTATCTTCCATTAGATTTGCCTCAGGAGGGTAAACCAGCGTGTAAATCATTTCTTCTCCGGAGTCCAAATCCTTTAACAATACCTTTGAATTCATGGTAATCACATTATGTGGAATTTTTTCTGAAGCTACTAATTGCGCCCGGTTTAGTTCCTGCTCAAGGTTTCTCAGGTATTCTTCGCTGCCCGGATGAAACTCTTTAGCCTCATTTATAATTTTCTGCAATCTTTCCTTGTCTTTTTCAGTAATGAATATTTGTCTTGCCAATGCTCAAGCCACCTTTCATAAACTCTCCAGCAAAAAAACATTCGGCGACTACTTGTAACCGCCGATCTAAATGTTTTATTTATAGGGCTAACCCCAAAAAACTATGGGTAATTTATGTTCCATTTAACATTATTATATATATTATTTATTTTAAAGTAAAGAACTGTTAACCTTGCATTTATTCCTTGATATCTCAATAGCTCTCCGGTTTGCCATGAATATGACATCATCTTTAACTTACTACTACGATTTAAAATTACGAACATTTTTTTGGAAGACCATTATTCTATGAAAAAGAATGTGTGCTTATCTCTGGGGAATCCATACTGCAGTAAAGCAAGAGTCTCTTGTGTCCTAAATTAATCTACAACAATTGCCATTTTCAGCATGTATATTTACGTATATGTCCTTGATAAATTATACGGTCAAACAGAAAAACAGTTATTAAATGAGACCATCCATATATTTATAGATTTTTTTTGGGTATAATAACCTCAAACACGCAGAGGATAAATTGTATGTGATTCGGGAGGTTATCCTTGATGCCAAATAGACTTGCTAAAGAAAAAAGTCCATATCTGCTCCAACATGCGAATAACCCGGTAGACTGGTTCCCCTGGGGTGAAGAGGCTTTTGAGAAAGCCAAAAACGAGAACAAACCAATTTTTCTTAGTGTAGGTTATAGTACATGTCATTGGTGCCACGTTATGGAAAGAGAGTCGTTCGAAGACGAGGTAGTAGCTACCATTCTCAATAATAACTATATTTCCATAAAGGTAGACCGGGAAGAACGTCCGGACATAGACCATATCTATATGTCGGTGTGCCAGGCCATGACCGGTCAAGGGGGGTGGCCGCTTACCATATTAATGACTCCTGAAAAAAAACCTTTTTACGCGGGAACTTATTTTCCCAAGCATGAAAAGTGGGGCAGGGTAGGTCTGGTGGAGATCCTTACACAGGTAAGTGAGAAGTGGCGACAGGACCCGGATTTATTGGTGCGGACCAGTGAAAAGGTGACACAAGCGGTACAAGCCCGGGATGAAGAACCCCCCGCAGATAAAATTACCGGAAAGATATTGCAGAATGCTTTTATGGAGGCAAGACGCCTTTTTGACAAGCAGCACGGCGGCTTCGGCACTGCGCCCAAGTTTCCCACACCACACAACCTGGCCTTTCTCCTGCGTTACTGGAAGAGAAACGATGATCCGGAAGCTCTGGCCATGGTTGAGAAAACGCTTGAATCCATGTACAGAGGGGGTATCTATGACCACATCGGCTATGGGTTTGCCCGCTATTCAACAGACGAGAAGTGGTTGGTCCCCCATTTCGAAAAAATGCTGTACGACAACGCTTTAATTGCCCTGGCTTACACTGAAGGCTTCCAGGCCACAGGACGCAATCTTTACGCCAGAGCGGCCAAAGAAATCTTTACATATGTTTTGAGAGATATGACTTCTCCCGAAGGGGGATTTTATTCAGCAGAAGACGCCGACTCGGAAGGTGAGGAAGGTAAATTCTATGTCTGGTCCCCCGACGATATTAAGGATATTTTGGGTGAGCGGGATGGGGACTTCTACTGCCGGCTGTTTGACATTACCTCAAAGGGTAATTTTGAGGGGCGGAACATCCCGAACCTGATCTATGCTCCCCCGTTTAATGCAGACGGTGAGGTAACCCTCGAACCTGAAGAGATGGCCGGCTCAATTGAATTGCAGCGGCAGAAGCTTTTTGAAATCCGTGCAAAAAGGGTTCATCCCTACAAGGACGATAAAATCCTCACCTCCTGGAACGGCCTGATGATCGCTGCTCTGGCCAGAGGAGCGGCTGTTTTCGGCGAAGTTGTCTATGGAGAGGCAGCAGCACGGGCCGCGGAATTTATTTTTAAAAAATTGAGGAGGGAGGACGGCAGGCTGCTGGCCCGTTACCGTGACGGTGAGTCGGCTTACCCGGCCTATCTCGACGATTATGCTTTTTTAACCTGGGGGCTGTTGGAACTGTACGAGGCTGCTTTCGAAATTACTCACCTGGAAAGGGCTCTGGAGCTGGCTGGCCAGATGATAGATCTGTTTTGGGACAAAGAAAACGGAGGTTTTTTCTTCAACGGGGAGGATGCCGAGCAGCTTATTTCCCGCCCCAAGGAAATTTACGACGGAGCGCTGCCGTCCGGTAATTCAGTGGCGCTGCACAACCTGCTGCGCCTGGCCAGGCTGACTGGGCAAGCAGATCTGTCTGAAGCGGCGGAAAAGCAAATTACAGCCTTTGCCGGCAGAGTTGGCGAATACCCCTGGGGTTATACGCAGTTTTTAAACGGGATCGACTTCATGCTGGGGCCCTCGCGTGAAATTGTGATTGCCGGCAAAGCGGGGGACGCAGATACAGAGGCGATGTTAAGCGCGGTCCGGCGCTCCTTCAGGCCGGCAACTACAGTGGTTTTTCACCCGGCTGGCGATGACGGGGAAAAGATCGAAAAAACTGCTCCTTTTGTAAAGGAACAGCTGCCAGTTAACGGTAAAGCCACCGCCTATATTTGTGAGAACTACGCCTGCCGGGAACCGGTCAAGGACTTAGAGGAGCTGCTTGGACTATTATAGATTTATTATGCCGAAATAAAGTCATATGATGGAGCAAACAACTAATGGACCGGGGATCATATTACCGGTCTTGTGTAAGAATGTGTTTTAAGTGTTGTTTTATTTACGGAGCGTTGGAGTTTTGAATAGACCCTGTTGCGCTGACAAAATCTTCATAAACAATCAATTCCGGCTTTTCATACACCTTCTTGTCCATAATTGTCACCACCGTCTGATCGGAATTTATCACAATTTTAATAAAACTACCATTATTTGCTGATTGCTGCTGCTGTAGTGTCTCTTAAATCTTCATAAACAATCAATTCCGGTTTTTCGTATGTTTTCCTATCCATGCCGTCACCCCCGCCCTGAAGTTGCACAATCAGGCCACTTGTTAAAATTGTAAACTATGGCATCTTTTTTTACCAGTCTTTTTTAAAATAAATTTTGCAAATTTTGCTTGTACATATATAGGTTTCTTCCTATAATGAAAACAAAGGGAGGCGGGTTTTATTGAATAGAATCCCCGAGAGAAATGAAAAAATCATCTGGAAAACTGTTCAGGAAGAGGCTGTTCTGCTTGATTCCAGAAACGGCAGGTATTTCGGGCTTAACCCCGTTGGCTGCTCTTTTTGGCAGAATGTGGACGGTAAGAGAGCCCTGGGTGAGATAATCAACCTGTTGATTGAAGAATATAATATTGACCGGAATACCCTGGTCAGCGATATTGAGGACTTGGTTCAGGTTTTAAAGAATAAGGAATTACTTTTCATAAAATAAAGGTGAGCGCCGTGCGGCAATTGATTTATAAAAATTATCAACTTCCTCGGGATATGGGTCTTTTAACAGGCCTTTTTTTTCTAACTTTCTATTATTCCATTTTAATAAGCTTTTTGCCGGCGCCCCGCATTATAGGCTGGTTTGGGAAGGTAATGACAGATAAACACCCTGCTTCAGATCAGGATAGAGAAGTACTGCAAAAAGCGTGGAGGGCCTGCAATTTCTTTTTAAACAGGATTTTACGCACCAACAAACCCTGCCTGCGCAGAACTATGGTTTTATATCACTGGTGCCGCAAACACGGCGTCGAGGCCAAGTTGATCGTTGGCTTTTACAAGGAAGGCAGGGAAATAAAAGGCCATAGCTGGCTGCTTTTAGACGGCGTACCTTTTAATGAAGATCTGGAACAGTTAAAAAAATACATAACGGTGCTGGAAGGATAAATCATGCCTGAGAGAAGTTTAATAAAAAAACACTATGACCTTTTGGGAACAACTGTTGAACTTGGTTTCAATACCAGAACGTGGCTGGCGTCAGCGGCAGAGTACCTGTCAATGCCACAGTGCCAATACCCGTCGCCGCCGGTCGGTATTCAGCTGAATTTACTGGAAGCCGCTGCCAGTGAGGCAGACCGGTTGGTGGCTTTGCCGGACGAAACCTGCAAACAAGATGAAAGCGTGATGCTGCTGAGCAGCCCGGTAAAAACCAGGTATTATACCAGGGAGTTTCAACGCTGGGTAGATTATGAAGGATACGGCAGGGTTTGGCTTGATTACGCCAGGGGAGCGGCCACTGCTGTCCGGTTCAGAGACAGCGGCTTTGACCCCTTTTATTCAGATATCCTTTTCAGTTATAACCTGCTTACAGGCTTGTTAATAAAGGAAGGTTTCTATTCAATCCATGCTTCATGTGTCAACCTCGGGGGGAAAGGGGTTCTCTTTACCGGCAACAGCGGCAAGGGGAAATCAACCGCCGCCTTCGCGTTAATGCGCAAAGGCCATCCCGCCCTCTCTGACGACAGGGTCCTGATCACTAAAAAGGAGACTTATCTCGGGGTTGCGATTAGTGATGTGATAAAGCTGCGCAAACAGGCTGCCCTGGAGTTTTTCCCGGATCTGGCCGCCGACAGACTGCTGCATGAATTGGACGGAGAACTCTTTCTAAAGGTCGGTAACTTGCAAAAATGGACCGATTATAAAGCTTCAGTTCCCATCCACCACCTGTTTATTTTAGATCGCACAGGACAACCCCAAAGCAGCCTGGCCAGAATAAATCCCGCCCGGGTGGTAGGCGAGCTGTTTCCAGTTACTTTAAGCACCTGGGACCCTTACAACATCGAAAAAAAATTTGTTTACTTGATGGAGTTTTTAGAGAATATAAGCTGCTGGCAGGTGAGTTTTGGAACCGATATGGATGAGTTTGCCAGAGTCATTGAAAAAGCTGTTATGAGATGATATGACTGATATGAAAAACAGTATTATCCAGGTAATTGGCAGGGAGTGAGAGATTCTGATTAAACTTCTGGCGCGCATCAGGCGAAAGCTCTTCAAGCCCAGGGTGCTGAAAAAAATTATTGTAGCAGGGACAGAGAGACCTAGGATAGGGGCGGGCCTGGGCAGCAGGGACTATGCTCAGGTTTTTTTGGTTAGAGAAGCGTCAGAACCAAGGGATATTTTCCGGAAAATAGACGCCGCCTGGGACAGCCATTTCTCGGAACTATTTGATCAAGAGCAGCGGGTGCTGATTAAAATCAACCTGAATACCAGCGATCCTTTTCCAGCCTCAACCAGCCCCGAAATGCTGGCAGGTCTGCTTGACTTTCTGCGGAGCAAAGGTGTCAGCCGGCTTATGGTTGGGGATTGCTCAACCATAAGCTCAATACCTACCAGAAAGGTAGCCAGGAAGTCCGGGATTTTAGACGCTGTTTCCGGAAAAGCGCAAATGGTGTTTTTTGATGAGGAGCCCTGGGTAAAAGTTCCTGTCAAAGGTATTTATCTGAAGGAGGTTACGATAGCACGTGCGGCATTCCAGGTTGACAGGATTATATACCTGGCCAATATGAAGACGCACCGCCAGTCCGATTTTACCTTTGGACTGAAGCTTACAGTAGGTTTCCTGCACCCTTTGGACAGGATTCTTCTGCTGCACCGAGAGCATTTAAGAGAAAAAATCGCTGAGCTGAGCCTTGCCGTAACACCGGATCTAACAATAATTGACGGCAGGTCGGCTTTTGTAAGCGGTGGACCGGAGCAGGGAAGGGTAGAAAAGGCGGGAGTGGTCATTTTTGGCAAAAGCCCCCTCTTTGTGGATGTTGAGGCTTACCGCCAGCTGTATTATCTCAAGAAGAAGTTAGGCTGTCTGGAACATTTTAAGGAAGACCCCTTTGCAATGGCTCAATTAGGGCACGGGAAAAAACTGGAGTTAGCTGGTAAAACCCAACAGGATTACAGCCGTATTGAGTTAAGTTAGGTAATAAGCTTTGGACAGGTTATTTCCCATGACAGGAGGTTTAAGCGCATTAAAATTTTACTGATTTATCCATTTACAGTTCATAAGGGCAAATCAGGCGTTTTATGGCTCCCGCTGGGGCTGTCGTTTATAGCCGCTGTTTTGCGCAGGGAGGGGCACCAGGTTGCCGTTTTTGACAGGTTTTCCAGTCAGGATGTGTTGGGACCGGACCGGGAAAAAGTCAACGCAGCCATGTTGAAGCAAATTAAGGAGTTTAAGCCGGATTGGATCGGGCTTAATACATTATCACATCTGATATATGACACGTTGGAGTGTGTTTCTTTAATCCGGCAGGTTTATGCCGGCCCGGTCATTGCCGGCGGGCACCATGCCACGGTTATGCCAGAATTAACCCTGCGCAAAATACCGGGCTTAAGCGGTTTGGTTCAGGGCGAAGGGGAACTGGCCATGACCCTGCTGGTCAACGGCGCCAACCCGGCGGAGGTTCCCGGTGTCTGGTGGATAGAGGAGAGCGGCGGCGTGGTTAATTCCACCCCAGATCAGATTAAGGATCTGGACAGACTGCCCTTTCCCGCGCTTGACCTTTTGGATATGGCTTTCTATACCAGGCCTACCTTGAGCTGCGTACGTGGTTATTACCTCTCAACGGTTTCCCTGCTGGCGTCAAGAGGATGTGCCCAAAAATGTGATTTTTGTTCCGAAGCCACGACTTATGGTAAAGGAGTGCGGTTTCACAGCCCGGAGTATGTTGTAGACTGGATGAAAAAAATGATTTTAGACTATAACATAGAAGGGATCTATTTTCATGACAACAACTTTCTTATAAACAAGGGTTGGGCGGGAGAAATATGTGAGAGGATTCTGGCTGACCGCCTGGAGAAAAAGGTTAAATGGGCGATCCAGGCCAGGGCTGATTGTATAAGTAAGGAAAGTCTAAGTCTCTTAAAAAAAGCCGGCTGTGTTAAAATTGAAATCGGGGTGGAAACATCCTCCCAGCGGCAGCTCAACAGCGTCAACAAAAAAATAACCGTGCAGGTAAATGAAGAGGCTATCGCCTTGTGCAAGAAAGAGAAAATAAATATACATGCCAACATAATCGCTGGATTTGAGGAGGAAACAGCATCAGATCTGGACGAAAAGCTCAAATGGCTGAAAAGGGTTAAGCCGGACACCACCTCAGCATTTCCTTTGAATATAAACCCCGGAACAGTTTTGTATCAAAGGAGAGGGAACAGTTTTTTTGAAAAAAACGAGTGGACGAAAAGCAACATTGAAGATTATTACCTTAAAAATGACCATGTACCCGGTATTACCCGGTCAGAGCTGAATCAATGGCTGAAACGCAGCGCCAATCCTTACAATAAATGGCGGCACCGTATAAACATAATCAGAGTCAACCCGACCGGCAAGCTGCTCTGGCTGATTGGCCGGAAAGTTAAAATATATTTGCTGGGCCACATGGGCAAAGAGGGTTAGTCCCCGGCATTTACTTCTTTATAACCTGAAAGGACCTTGCTATGAACGGATGGTCAGGTGAGGAGCAATTTATATATGAGTTTCTAAAAGTGCTTTACGGAAACGGAAACGAAAAGCTTCTTAATCTCTATTTGACAAAATCAAATTTTGAGAGAATAACCGATGTGCTGAAACAGCACGAAATCGTTTCTTTTTTCCATCATGTGCTTGCTTGCGGCAAGGTTCCTTTAAGACTGCCGGCAGCAACAGCAAAAGAGTGGCAGTTTTTAGCCGGCCAGACCGCCCTGCACAATATGCATTATGAGGTGGAGGGCGGCAAGGTCATTAAGTCGCTGTCTGAGCTGGGCATTCACTGTGTTTTGCTAAAAGGCATGGCCTTTATGGAAAGCCTTTACGGTAATACCTGGGTCAGGGCTATCAGCGACCTTGACCTTTTGATTGACCGGAGCGATTATCCGCCGCTTAAGGAATACCTGTTTAAAAATGGTTTTTCTCACCACTCCAGCGAACTTTTCAGGGGCACACCCGAGGAATACCTTGCAATTAGTGAGTCATTTCACAATGAAGTGGGTTTTGTGAAATATTTTAACGATCTGCCGCTGTACCTGGATGTCCATTGGGACGTGGGAGGGCTGAGGGACGGCTCGCCGATGAAAGCGCTGTTTCCTATAAATCAATATAACTGGCTCAGCCATACAGAGCCTTTCTGTTTTGGCGCTGCCGCCGCCAGGCGCCTGAACCTGAATATGCAGTTCATCCACCTGGTATACCACTTTGCTTTAAATCACCAGTTCAGGGGGCTGAAGTGGTTTGTGGACTTATGCCAGTTTGCCGCTGTTTTTGGCAATGAGCTGGACTGGGCGTTTATTCACAAAACGCTTGATGACCAGAATAACAAAAGAGTATTCGGCATAACCATGAGGCTAATTTCGGAAGTGGTTGGCCACAGCGGCATAGTGGCTGAAAAATGGCAAGAGTTCTGGTCCGGGGAAGGCCTGCCGGGAGAATACCGCTTTTACAGGCGGCATCTTTTTTCCAGGAGAACCCACACCGGCACTTATCTCTGTTTGCTGTTTCTTCCGGAAAAAGCAGCGGATAAATGGGAAACCCTGGCCTACCTGCTCTTTAATCAGAATGCGGTTACGCACTGGAGAAGTCCGGACAGCAAGGGGGTAAATCCAGTCCTGCAGCCTTTTTACATAATCTACCGGATGGCTGAGGAAATGCTGCTCAGAGTACTGGGGAAAAAGCCGAAAACAGATGGTTCTACAGAGAGGCGGGGCTAAAGGATGCCTGATTTATGGCTGGTTTTATCAATAGTTGGTGAAATCATAATTATTGCCCTTTTGGTGGCAATATATTTTCAAAATAAGCGTACAAAGCTCCCGGAGTCGGAGTCAGGTTTTGCGCAGCTGGAGAAAAGCCAGGAAAAATTTGAAAGAACGTTGCGGGAAGAGATCGCCAGGAACAGGGAAGAGGCGGCTAAAAACGCGGGGCTGCTGAGGGAGGAAGTTAACAACTCCTTATATAAACTGGGGGACTCCTTGCTGAGGCGCCTTACCGAAAACGCCACGCAGCAAAAGAGCCAGTTGGACACCTTTGCCAGACAGATCACGGCGCTGACCGGGAGCAGCGAGCAGCGGCTGGACAAGATGAGGGACACAGTTGAGGAGAAATTAACCCTGCTCCAAAAAGATAACAATCAGAAGCTGGAGCAGATGAGAGCGACTGTGGATGAGAAACTCCATGACACCCTGGAAAAGCGCCTGGGGGAATCATTCAAGCAGGTTAGTGAAAGGCTGGAACTGGTTCATAAGGGCCTGGGGGAAATGCAGTCTTTGGCAGCGGGAGTCGGTGACCTGAAAAAAGTACTGACCAACGTAAAAACCCGGGGCGTATGGGGGGAGATCTCTCTTGCAGCCCTGCTGGAGCAGATATTTACCAGGGAGCAGTATGATCAAAATGTGGCAACCAAAAAGGGAAGCAGTGAAAGAGTAGAATTTGCCATAAGGCTGCCAGGCCGGGATGCTGAGCGAAAGATTGTCTGGCTGCCGATCGACGCCAAATTTCCGCAGGAGGATTATCAGAGATTGGTGGAGGCCCAGGAACAGGCCAATCCAACACTGGCCGACCAGGCTTCTAAGCAGCTGGAAGCAAGGATCAAAGCGGAAGCGAAGAATATCAGGGATAAATACCTGGACCCGCCCCATACCACCGATTTCGCCATCATGTTCCTGCCGACGGAGGGACTTTTCGCGGAAGTTATCCGGAGGCCGGGCCTTTGTGACGTCCTTTAAAGAGAACACCGGGTAATAATAACCGGACCAACTACCCTGTCAGCATTGTTAAACAGCCTGCAGGTCGGTTTTCAAACCCTGGCCATAGAAAAACGGTCAAGCGAGGTATGGGCGACGCTCGGAGCAGTGAAAAGAGAGTTTGGCAAATTCAGCGATATTCTTGAAAAAACACACAAAAAGCTGCAGGAGGCGAGCAATACCATTGACAATGCCGCCAGAGAGTCCCGCACCATAGAAAGAAAGTTAAGAAAGGTGCAGGAACTGCCTTCGGCAGAGGCTGTTAATCTTTTGGGGCAAATTGAGGAAGAAGCGCTTAGGGACGGGGAATAAAAGCAATGGCCTCGATTTCGACCAGCACATCTTTGGGCAGCCTGGCCACTTCCACGCAGGAGCGGGCCGGCGGGTCAGCGCCGAAAGAACTGGCGTAAATGTCATTAATTTGGGCGAAATCGCTCATGTTTTTAATGAACAGAGTTGTTTTTAAAACGGTTGTTAAAGACGCCCCTGCGGCATTCAGTACCTCTTCCAAATTTCGCAAAGCCTGTCGCGTTTGAGCTTCGACTCCTCCGGGCGTAATGCTACCGCTGGCAGGGTCAATGGGGATTTGGCCGGACGTAAAGACAAAGTCCGCATATTTTACTGCCTGACAGTATGGCCCAATCGCCGCTGGAGCCTTCTTGGTGGATACGGTGGTTTTGCTCACTATATATGCACCTCTTATAATATAAAAATATCTTTACCTATAGGATTAGTATACAAGATATCATAAGTATTTACAAAAACATCTAAATAATAGGTGCTTTTTAAAAGACCTTTCTGTTTAACTATCTATTTATTAAAAATAAAACTTTACAAGGTTAGTTTTGCAGACTTTGGTATATAATTATTCTAAAGCAAGATTAAATGCGGGGAGTTGGTTGACATAAAAAAAGTAACTAAAGGCCCTTCCACGGTGCTTTTCCCTGTACCGGTAGTTCTTGTGACAACCTGCCTGGAAGGTGGCAATCCGGATATTGTCACTATCGCCTGGACAGGGATCATGAGTTCCGAACCACCGGTAGTTTACATCAGCGTTCGCCCTGTGGGCAGGTATTCTTACCAGTTGATCAAGGAATCAGGGGAATTTGTGATCAATATACCTTCAGCCGGTCAGGCCAGGGTGGTTGATTACTGTGGTACGGTTTCCGGCAGGGATGTGGATAAATTCAAGGAAACAGGGCTGACCCCAATAACCGCATCACAGGTTAAAGCTCCTTTGATCGCTGAATGTCCCGTCAATGTCGAGTGCCGGGTTAAACAAACCATTCCCTTGGGCAGCCATGATGTGTTTATTGCAGATGTGCTTGCGGTTCACTACAATAAGGATGTTCTGGATGAAAAAGGCCGTCCGGACTTCGAAATAATTGAACCATACGGTTATTGCTCCGGTGAATACAGGCTGATTACAAAAAAATTAGGTTATTATGGGTATTCAAAAAGGTAATCGTTTTTTCTCAGCATACTTTGGGAGCCACTTCAACGGGCTCCTTTCTTCTTGTATTATGAAACATATTTAATATATCATTCTGTTCCGCCTTCTTCAGTGAGATGCTTATGAACAGCCAGCATACCCTTTATCCTCCTGGTTCACATAATACTTTCCGTGTAATCTGCTTTTATTACAGTTATTATAAGCTCAAAGAAGGATATGGAAATTTTATGTTTAATTTTTCTAAAAGGTTGGCTAAAGAAGTAACAAAAGGTATGA
>CAZIYV010000048.1:0-21083 GCA_964543575.1 uncultured Pelotomaculum sp. | reverse complement strand
ATGATCATTGCTCCTTCTGGATCCAAACTCTCTACCCCATTGCCACCAACCATAGCAGGCTTAAGGGCTGAATCCACTACCAACGGCTCCGGCGCAAAGGTTTTTGTCAGGACATCTATGATTCCATGAGTAATAGGCACTGTCCAATATTTTTCCAAGGGATTCCAGCGGCGTCCCTCAATTGTTTTTATCTTTGCCACCAGTGTGGGATCATAAGGAAAACGAATTATAATCTCTTCTGGTTGTCCTTTTTCCACTACAATACGAGCCACGACGACTTCCCCTCAAAGTTCAAATAGTAATTCACATCTGAATATCAATAATGGATAATGGTAACTGAGTTGTATACTTCTACCTTTTACGTCAAATTTCCTACATATCATTGTCATTTTTTCCAATATTTTTACGGGAAAGTTTTTATAATGCTTTACCGGGCCTGTTCAACAGTTCAACAGTTTTAATCCGGGTCAAGGCGGGCGGGTGGCTGTAGCTGAACCACTGTACAAAGGGAGCCGGGGCTATATCAGACAGGTTGCTGACGGCCAGGTCTATCTCCAGTCTTACAGCGGCCGGGACGTCTCCGGTAAGTGTTATAGAGGTCCGGTCAGCTTCTGTTTCCATGCGCCGGGAGATAGAGTTTTGTAAAGGGCTACCGGCGAAAGAAGCGATTAAAAAGAACAGCAGTATTACCGCCCAGGTTACCGGGTTGCGCGTCAGGAGCGGCACGGTCCCCCGCAGCAGCAAAAACAAAAGGCCCCAGAGGATGAAATTGCCCAGTATACCCAGGATTAAGCCCTGGATAATATGGCCCCGCTGCCAGTGAGCCATTTCATGGGCAACTACCGCTTTCACCTCGTCCAGCGGGTATGCTTCTAAAAGAGTGTCATATAGTACGATCCGTTTGGTATTACCCAAACCAGCGTAATAGGCGTTGGTTCTGGTAGTGCGGCTGCTGGCGTCCATGATCAGCACCTCATCCACAGGCAGCCCTGCCTTTTCGGCCAGATCCCGGACCATGGAAGTTACAGCGGGATCTGTGGCCGGCGTAAAGCGGTTGAACAGTGGAGAGACAACCACAGGCCAAAGAAAAGTCTGAATTAAAATCCAGACCGAAAGAAAGGCGGCGGCAGCCAGCCACCAAGCGTTGGGCCAGCGGTTCATCAGCCGGAAAAGTATAAGAACACCGGCGGCGGACAGGACCAGGCTTATAGCGCTTCCCTTAACATAGTCGCTCCACCAGGACCCCATGGTCTGGGTGGAAAAGCCCCACCAGTGCTGCCAGAAGTAGCCGCTGAAAAGTGTAAATGGCAGGTTGATAACCTCTAACAACAACCAGAGCACCAGGAAAAACAGCAAAAGGCCGGTCCAGAAACCACCGGCAGTATGTCCGGTCCAGCGGGCCAGTGCCTCTGCCCGGCCTCCGAACACAAACCAGAGCAAGAAAAAAATCTGAGCAAAAGTCGAAAAGATAAAGACCAGGCGAATGGCCCTGCTGTACTGCCGGCCTCGTTCAACCTGCTCCCCGCTGAAATACTGCCAGGTCTCGGGATTTACCTGGCCGGGGAAGACAGTGAACCAGACGTACATCAAACCGAGCACCGTCACTCCGGCGATTAGAATAAACCAGATCGTATTGAAACGAGGCTGCATTTTATCCTCCAGGGCTCTTTTAATTTCTAACGGGAAGCTGGGGGACGGTTCTTTAGCTTCCCAGCGTGCGGGGAAGCGTCCATGTCGGGAAGCAAAAGAACCGTCCCCCTGCTTCCCCTTATTTAAACAAAACCCTGCCCAGCCAGGGCCTGTTGATCTTGACAGCCCTCTGCGGGCACAGCTCCTGGCAGCAAAAACAGCGGATACACTTGTCCAACTCCGGCGAGGGTATTTTTTTATCCATACTGATAGCCCCGGCGGGACAGATCCGGGAGCACTCACCGCAGCCTATACAAATTTCCTGGGAAAATCCGGGGTAAGGACGAAGCCGCCGGTTTATCGAGCTTATCAGCCACTCAGGCAGGCTGCCGCGCGAATTAGCCTTCAAGAGGTCAAAATCCCTTGCTTCAGGCGGCACGCGGATGCGCAGCCTTGGCAGGGAAACCGGATCTCCCAGCAGGCGGACCTTTGTTATATCCCCGCTGATATAACCCCTTTTAATTGATACTGCGATGGTAGGCACCTCTTTAGCCTTGATTCCCACTAAGGCCGCGGCGACCAGATCCAGTGTAAAAGGGCAGGCGCCGGCCAGGAGCAGGCCGATGTGAACAGGCTCGCCACCTGAAGGGCCCTCCCCTTCCATACCAACCACCGCGTCTATAATGTGCAGGCGCGGCGACACAGCCCTGGCAACGTCAACCAGCATGGCTGAAAATTCTTCGGCTCTGGGCATCCTGAAATGATATTCAGCCTTTTTCAGGCCGGGAATTACCCCGAACAGGTTCTTAACCGCGCCGGTCATCCTGGTTAAACCATGGGTCTTCAGCTTGCTTATTGAAACAATCCCGTCCGCCCGGGCTACTTCTTCCAAAATAGTAACCCCGGCCAGGATGCCTCCCGCGGGGACTTTGACTGTTGTTTCCGCTGTATTAAAATTAAGGACAGCTCCACTGCGGGCCGCCGCTTCCGTCAGGCCGCATCCCTTGTAGACCCACTGCAAAACTCGCGCATTAAAAGGCCCGCCCGGACTTTCCGCCACGACAGCCTTCCCTCCCGCATTGATTACTGAACGGGCCGCGGCCTCAATGACCTTGGGGTGGGTTGTTACCGCCTCGTCCGGGCTTTTCCTCATTAACAAATTTGGTTTAATGACAATAGTTTCACCAGGCTTAACAAACGCATCCCACCCCCCGAGAAGCTGAACCAGCCGGTTTACGGCATCTTGTACGGTTTCCGGATCGTAACTGGAGCATTCGACAATGGCAATATCCTGTTTCAGGTTTGTATCCCTCTCAATCAGTGTTTTATTTCAACACCGCCCATTACCGCGGTACACCGCAGCACAAGCTTGGTGCCGGTTTCAGGCTCACCCTTGTATTCCGACTTCCCGCTGGCGATAATACCACCGCTGTCCTCATCAAAAAATTTCACGCCGCCCAGTACCGCAGTGCCTTCGTATTCAACCCCGATCCTGGGTGGGACTAAAATTTCAATGCCGCCCATTACCGCTGTTACATTCAAGTGAATCTCCCCTTCAGGAATCTCAGCGGCGTTCAGATCCATCTTTACGCCGCCCATAAAGGCAAAAAAGCTTCCATCTTTCAGTTGCCAGCCTTTTTGCTTTAATTCAATACCGCTCATAACAGCCCAGTGGATACCGCCCGAACCAGATGTACCCCTTAAAAAACTCCAGCCAATTAAAATTATTACTACAGGCCAGAACAATTTCCAGAAGAAGGAAAAGTTTAATTCATACAAACCCAGGTTGTTCCCAATAATGAGCACACCGAGAGCTATCAGGATTAAACCGGTAATAAACGCGCCCGTCTTCCTCCGGAGTTTGGATGTTTTGGACCCTGAGTCAGGGATTATCAAATCAACGCCCCAGATCACAAGCAAAACAGGCCAGTAAGTTGAAATCAGATAGCCCACACTTACATTCAGGATATCAAAATTGTTCAGGAGCAGTATCACACCCAGGGCAATGACCGCAATGCCAAGCAGAAAGGAACCTTTACCATAAGATCTCATCTGTAAAACCTCCGATGTTAAATATCCTCCGTCTTATTCACCCATTACCTTTATAACAACCCTTTTTTTCCTTCGCCCGTCAAACTCGGCATAATACACCTGCTGCCAGGGGCCAAGATCCAATTTACCGTTCGTAACGGGTATTATGACCTGGTGGTGTACAAGCAGGCTTTTTAAGTGCGCGTCCCCGTTATCCTCACCAGTCTGGTGGTGACGGTATGCTTTTCCGTAAGGCGCAAGTTTCTCCAGCATCTCATCTATATCCTGGATAATACCCTGTTCATCGTCATTGACATATACACCGGCGGTAATGTGCATGGCCGACACCAGCGCCATTCCCTCCTGGATACCGCTTTCGGATACCGTTTTTTCAACTTCCATGGTTACATTAACATATTCACGTTGTTTTCTGGTATTAAACCAGAGGTATTTGGTGTGTGTTTTCATATTTTTTACCTGCAATTCCTCTTTTTTAAAATATACCAAAAAGTTAAAGAGCAAGCTATCTTATATTTTACTTGTTAACAGAACAAAATACTAAAGCACCAAAAATAAAATGAAAGGTGGTATTAGTTAATGAATCAACAGCATATTCATTGTATTGTCAACGACTGCCACTACTGGAACCAGGGAAACAAGTGCCATGCTAACGAAATACTGGTATCCACGGATGAGTTCGGCAGCCAGCAACCTGACCATATAGACGCCGCTATGGCGCAACAACTGACACCAGCCGCAGCCGGCTCCTGTATGTCAACCTGCTGCAAAACATACGTTGCCAAAGGGTCAAACGAGACTAACGCTGACAGCGTCAAAAAAATGTACTAGTTCCTTCCAGGACCCGGCTGGTAATCCGCCGGGTCCTCTTTATAATAATAGTCGGGGCGTCTATACTGGAAATATTCAGTATAAAAGGTGTTATTCCTTGACAAATATTATAATATCTTTCGACAGGATATGCTGGTAAAATAGTGAATTCTTAAAGCAACAGTTGCAAAACAAGCAATTATACTAGACTTTTGACTTACAGCCACCTTTAATATTTGGGTTGATAATGACGATAAATAAATAGGTACCTGTAAGTCCACTTTAAAGGGGTAGTTGGTTCGGTGCGATTATTAAAAAAATGTATTTTGATAACAATTTTGCTTATCTTTTGTTCCGTCGCCTCATCGGAAGCGGTAAATGAGAATGAGGTAGCGCCGGCTCCCCACCTCAAGGATGGATTAAAATGGCGGATCGGCTACTGCGAGAGCAAGAATTTCGTCAACTATCCCGCAACATTTAACGCCCTGATCCAGGGACTGACACAGTTGGGCTGGCTTACCGGAACGGATAACCTTCCATACGCCAAAGGCCAGGAAGATACGCGCGCCATGTGGGAGTACCTGTCCTCCCAAGATTGCGGACCTTATATCGAGTTTGTCGAAGATGCCTATTATTCATTCAATAATATAAATGAAAGCCTGCGAAGTGAAACTGCCTCTGGAATCACTGAGCGTTTGAATAAGCGGCAGGATCTCGATCTGATGATTGTGATGGGCACCACTGCTGGACAGGCCCTGGCCAACGATGCGCGCAGCGTACCGCTAATGGTGTTTTCCACCAGCAACGCGGTGCAGGTCGGCATTGTCAACTCTAATGATTATTCCGGGCGAGAACAGGTATGGGCACATATGGATCCTGACCGCTACCGGCAGCAGATAGAAGTGTTTCACGATATTTTTGCCTTCAAAAAGCTGGGCATGGTCTACGAAGATTCCGTATCAGGCCGCGCCCTGGCCGCCATAGAGGATGTTGAGGCAGTCGCCGGGGAACGGGGCTTTGAAATTGTCCGCTGTTTTGTGAAGGACAACCAGTTCGATAAAAATGCGTTTTACCGGGAGATGCTGGAAGCGCACCGGAAAATTGCCCGGGAAGCTGATGCCATGTACCTATCCGTTTATACTGACCGCCAGGCCGGGCTGCTGCCTGATTTACTGGCGCCTTTTTATGAAAAGAAAATCCCGGTTTTTGCCCAACAGGGCGCGGCAGAAGTAAAAAATGGCACCCTGCTCAGCGTTTACCGCGCTGATTTCAGCGGGGTTGGCCTTTTCGGGGCAGATGCCATTACCAGGGTATTAAGCGGCGCCAATCCTGGCAGTCTGCCGCAGGTTTTTGTGAACACTCCCAATATTGTTTTAAACCTGGAGGCTGCGGACATGATCGGCTACAAACCTCCCTTTGACATACTCCTTATTGCCGACGAAATCTATACAAAACCGTAGGTGCAAGTACGGTAGAGGAAAAGAAACAGACCGACAGTGGAATGTCCAATTGGGTTGTGCGACTAAAGTCGCACCTACACGACGTGGGACGTGAAAAATGTAGGTGCGACTTTAGTCGCACAAAAAAACATATATGGTTGTCTGATTGAAAAACTAGCGAAAATGAGTGGATTTGATGTCTGTAAACAGAGTTCGCCTGATTATGACCGGGGCGTGCCTTTTGCTTGTGCTGATTGTTCTTGGCTTCAGCGCCTGGCTCAATATTGCTTCTTTCAAGAAAAACTATGTCAATTCGCTGGTGGCCGGCTATACTGTGGCGGGCGGTGAGTGCCGCAGGAAAATCGAGTATGCCGTCAAGTACGGCAAGCCCCTGGCGAATTTCTACGGCATGAAGGAACTGCTGCGCGAAGTAAAAGAAGACGCGCCGGACCTTGAAGATGTCGGTTTGATCCTGCCTGACGGGAATTTTGCCTATGATCTGGAGGGGGCGGTAAAAAACAAGACTGTTCCTCCCAAAATCAGGTCCGAAATTGATTTCAATTCAGCCGCAGCTGACCGCGCCTATGCTATAGCACGCTACGAGGGGAAATACCATGTTTTTTTACCTGTGCGTGATCGGGACAATAAATGGGTCGGCTCACTGGGCCTGGTTTTTGATGAATCTGTTGTTGACTCCCGCAGCAGCGAATACATGAGGCAAAATCTCCGTGCAATGTTCATGGTAGCGGTTATTGCCGCATTTCTTCTTACTATAGCGCTGCTGGCTTTCCCGGTAGTGTCGGAGTCCGGGCAGATCAGGAAAAAACGCCTGCTGCCGCTCCTTCTTGCTATTGTTGTCGCCGCACAGGTGTATTACGGCGTTAACAACATTTCCCTGTTTAAAAAAGTTTATTTTGAGGCTGCCAAAAACAATACGCTGCTTACCGCAAATATTATTCAAAAAGATGTGCAGCAGGTGCTGCGCAAGGGACTGTCGTACAGCCGTCTCACTGGCGTTGAGGACTGGTTGGGACGGATGATGACTTCTGTACCTGAAATCGAAAGCATTTCTATCAGAGATACGGCAAACGCCGTTCTCTACCAGGCTCAGGCGCCTGCGCACGGCAAGGCAGTCGCCGTCCCGGACACCTCCGGAGAATACATGTACAGCCTGCCCCTGGAGCAAGACCGTACCGGCGCGGCAGGCAGCATTGACATTGTGCTCTCGGAGTCTTACGTTGACAGCAAAATAACCGCTATTAAACTGGACCTGCTTACTGTACTGGCGACTTCGTTTTTTTTCACCATTGAACTCATTGTGTTCCTGCTCCTGATGATGAATCTGCAGTCATCTAAAATATCCAATGGTCCCCCATCCGGCGGCAACGCAGGCATTATTCGCCCCCTGGCTTTTATTTTCTACATGGCCACAGACCTGTCCATTTCATTTATTCCCATGCAGATGAAAAGCCTCTACCAGCCGCTCCTGGGGCTGCCCCAAAACGTGGTTCTCGGTATGCCTATCTCGGTGGAAATGCTTTGTGCCAGCATCACAGCTATTTTTACCGGGTACGTTGTTGACCGGAAGGGGTGGCGCTTTCCATTTTTCGCCGGCCTGTCGTTTTTGATGGCGGGCGCCCTTCTTTCAGGGCTGGCCGGGAGTGCACTTCTGTTCATTCTGGCCAGAGGCGTGGTGGGCGTAGGCTATGGCTTTAGTTGGATGGCCATGCGGGGCTATGTGGCTGCCCACCCCACAGATGCGGATAGGGCGCAGGGTTTTTCCCAACTGAATGCCGGACTGTACGCGGCCAATATTTGCGCCTGCGTGCTGGGTGCCATGCTGGTTGAAAGGCTGGGTTTTTCCACGGTCTTTTTTATCGCGCTGGCAGTATTAATGCTGGCAGGTGTCTTCGCTTTTACCCTGGTTAAAGATCCCGCTGTGTTAATCCCAACAAAAGCTGCAAAGCCCGCGCTGCCGGCAGCCCGCGGCAATCTTGCCGCTTTCTTGGGCAATTATCAGGTTTTGTCACTCTTCCTCCTGATTACAATTCCCTCGACTATCTGCCTTACCGGGTTTCTTAACTACTTCTTCCCGCTGTACTCCAACAGCATCGGTTTTTCCCCGTCCAATGTCGGCCGGGCCTTTATGATTTACGGGGTTTGCATAGTTTACCTGGGGCCTGTTTTCGGCAGGCTCATCGGCAGAAACGTGGATATCAGGCGGTTTATCATTCTGGCAAGCTGCATAGGAGCCACAGCTATGCTTTTATTCTCCAGTTGGGGCGGACTGGCGGCGGCTATCGTGGCCATATTCATGCTAGGCCTGGCCGACAGTATCGGTTTCGTATCCCAGAACACTTACTTTTTAACCATCGAGGCTACACGGGCGTTTGGTGAAGGTAAAGCTCTCGGCCTTTTCAGCATGACCAAAAAGATCGGGCAAATGCTTGGCCCGCTGACCTTCGGCTGGCTTGTGGCAGCCGGGCCTCAACAAGGCGCCGGGCTGATCGGGGTGTCTTATTTAGCTGTCATCCTTCTGTATTATCTAGGGTCAAGGATCAGACCGGGCGCCACGGCCTTTAATGAAAGATGATGCGCCAGACTACATAACAAATTCTGAAAAGGGGTTTCCAAATATGATCAACAAGGTTATTGAAACCAGAGCTTTCCTGGAGTGTTACGCTTCACAAAATGGCCCTTACCATTTAAAGCCGCTGAATGAAACTCATCTGGAAGAGATGCTGCAACTGAAAGACATCGTTGTGGAGCGCCTTCCCGAATGGGATATGCTCCTGCCGGTTTCGGCCGGTATGCTGCTCGAGGATTTGGGCCGGCGGGGATTAACCTTGGGCGCTTTTGTCCGGGACAGGCTGGTTGGCTTTCGCTCTGTCCATTTTCCTGATTTTGATGAAGATAACCTTGGCCGTGACGTTGGTTTGCCCGATAGCGAACTGGTAAAGGTAATGCAGCTCGAAGTGGCCCTTGTCCACCCGGACTTTCGCGGCGATTCCCTGCAAAAGCGCCTGACTACCAGGCTGCTGCAGATAATCCGTGAACTCAACCTTGATTACCGTTATCTTTGCTCGTGGGTCTCGCCCAAAAACTCTCCCAGCCTGGTTGACAAATTCACCCACGATCTGCTGATAGCCCGGGTTATGCTGAAATTCGAAAAATACTGGCGCTGCATTTTCTTTCAGGACGCGCTGGAACCTCTGCAGCTGTCATATCATAATGCTATCAGGGTTTTTAACCGCGATGTTGACCGTATGGTTGAATTAACCAGTCAGGGCTACTTTGGTTTCAGTTTGGTTAGGAACGGAGATCAGTGTGATATTTTGTTCGCTAAATGTTTAGATGACAATAGATTTGCGGCCTGGCCGCGGAGGTAAGGATTATGCAGGGATCAACGGTAGATTTATTGGTGACTGTGCTCAACACAGCCTGTGTCATGACAGTGGTGGCGTATGTTCTAACCCGGACCCGTTTTTACTCTGAAATTATCGACAGAAAATTTGATGTGAAGAATCAATTATTGCTGATCATAATCTTTGGCGCTTTTACCCTGTACAGCGCCCAAACCGCCATTCCGGTGGGCGGCGCCCTGGTCAGTTTGCGGCCTACCGGCCCCATTGTCAGCGGACTGCTGTTCGGCCCGCTGGTGGGAACCTGTGTGGGGTTGATCGGCGCCCTGGAACGTCTTCTTAATTTTGGCGGAGTCACGGTGGTCTCGGCCTCGCTGGCTACCCTGCTGGCAGGGCTGACAGCCGGCTTGTATCATAGGTATAATAAAGGCGCCCAGTTCAGCCTGGCCCAGGTTGCTTTATTTACCGTGCTATACGAAATATTTGCCGGAGGGCTGACCTTCCTGGTGCTGCAGGACGTTAACCAGGCTCTGTCACTGGAAAAAATCACGCGGCTGCCCATGATTGCCGGCAACGCCATAGCGGTGACCATTTTTATTTTTATCACCAACAACCTGATCGAGGAGAGAAAGACCAGAGCCGAAAAGAAAAGAATTGAGAGTGAGCTAAACGTTGCCCGCGAAATTCAAATGAGCCTGGTGCCCAAGACTTTTCCGGGACCTCCGGACAACCCGGAGTTTGATATTTACGCTGTTTTGGAGCCGGCCAGAGAAGTGGGTGGAGACCTGTATGATTTTTACTTTATTGACCACGATCACTTTTGTTTTCTTATAGGCGATGTTTCCGGGAAAGGCGTGCCGGCATCTCTTTTTATGGCGGTAACCAGGACGCTGTTTAAAGTGGAAGCGGGTAAGGGCAGCATAGCTGATGAAATCCATTATACAGTTAATAACGAACTGTGCCGGGGGAATGATTCGTCCATGTTTGTGACCACATTTTGCGGGATCATGAACACCCGCACAGGGGAAGTCACTTACAGCAGCGGGGGTCATAACCCGCCTTATATCTGCCGGCGGGACAAAAGCCTGACAGCGGTTAAGGATGCCAAGGGTGTGGCGCTGGGGGTTATGGAAAATATTCCGTACGCACGGGGCAAACTGGTTATGGACAACGGCGACGTCCTGGTGCTGTATACCGATGGCGTGACGGAAGCGATGAATACCGCCAATGAAATGTTTGGGGAAAAACGTTTGGAAGAGTCCATACAATCAGCCCATGGTTCTACACCCCGGGAGATTGTGGCCAGGATTATGGACGACGTCAGGAGTTTTAGCGCCGGGGCCGAACAGTCGGACGACATTACCCTGCTGGTCCTGGCACGCAAATCCGCCGCCCGCGTGAACCGCGGCTAGACTAACTTTTGTCTCTAATGGAGGAAATGGAAGTGGCTTTACTAAAAGAAACTTTTATTGATCTGAAAAACAGTTACGCCGAACTTGAGACACTTAGCCTTGCTCTAAAAAAATTCGGAGATACCCACCACCTTCCTTTAAAAGTTATCATGGAGGCAAACCTGGCCCTGGACGAAATTTTCACCAACATCGTATCCTACGGATTTAAAGATGGTGAGGAGCATCTTATTAATATTCACCTGCTTATTGACTCGCAAGAACTAACCATAAAAATAGAAGATGACGGCATTCCCTTCAATCAAATGGATATCCCCGCTCCCGATCTGGACGCGCCCCTGGCAGAAAGAAAGGCAGGCGGTCTGGGCATTCATCTCGTCAAAAAAAAGATGGATGAATTGCACTATCAAAGACGGCAGGGGAAAAACATACTGCTGCTCAAGAAAAAATTAATTTAACCTATCCTTAATCACACCTTGTAGGTTCGGATTCATCCGAACAAAGGTGTGCGAGTAAAAAAATGAGACAAGAGAACCGTCCCCTTGTCTCATTTTCCCACGTCTCACGTCCCAATCTAGGGGGAGCATTTGGCGCAGATTGACCTGAACAGGGTGGTGCTCAGATAGCGGTCCCCGCGGTCGGGGAGGATGGCCACTATGGTGCCGGATTCCATCTTTCTGGCCTCGCGCAAGGCCGCCGCTACCGCCGCGCCGCTGGACATGCCCACGAAAACACCTTCCCTGGTGGCCAGCAGCCTCGCAGTTTCATAAGCTTCGTCATCTTCTATGTTGACCTTCTCATCCATCTGCTCCGGATGGTAGATTCTCGGTACTATCGCTTCCTCCATATTTTTCAGTCCCTGAATGGCATGCCCTCTAAATGGCTCAACACCGATAATTTTTATCTCAGGTTTTTTTTCTTTGAGGTAGAGGCCTGTCCCCATCAGAGTGCCGGTTGTGCCCATACCGGCGACAAAAACGTCAATCTCCCCTTCCGTCTGCCTGAAAATCTCCGGTCCCGTAGTCTCGTAATGGGAAAGGGTATTGTTTATGTTCGTAAACTGATTGGGCATATAATATTTTTCAGGCTCCTCCTCTACAATTTGGTGAGCCTTCCTGATGGCGCCGTCAGTCCCTTCACACGCTGGAGTAAGGATTACCTCCGCGCCGAAAGCTTCCAGAATGCGGCTTCTTTCCACGCTTACACAGCCAGGCATAACCAGCTTGACATTATACCCTTTTGCCGCGCCTATCATGGCTATAGCAATCCCGGTGTTCCCGGAGGTCGGCTCCAGGATAATTTTGCCCTTAGTGAGCTCGCCGGACTCTTCCGCTTTCTTGATCATATAGTAGGCTGGACGGTCTTTGATCGACCCACCCGGGTTATTTCCTTCCAGCTTGCCAAAGATCCTGACTTTGCTCCCGTTGTTGAGCGTCTTTAATTCCACAAGCGGAGTGTTGCCAATGGCAGAAAATATATCCATGTTTTCTCCTCCAGTTTTCCGGTCAAGTTATTGTCTATTATATATTATTTTTGCACCGGCCTCCAGAAAAATGTCAGTTTAAGCTCCTTTAAAGACAGGTTTGCGCTTGGCTAAAAAGGCGCTCAGCCCCTCCTGGTAGTCACTGGTTCGCGAAGCGTCCAGCACACCCTGGCGCTCAACCTCGAGCTGACGCTCCAAAAGTGTGAGCAGCGAGTGGTTCAAGCTCGCCTTGGCTATGGCGAAAGAGCGCGTCGCTCCGGCGGCCAGCCGCTCAGCCCATTGGCGTGTCGCCGCTGCCAGCGCTTCCGGCGCTACCACCTTGTGCACAAGATTCATGGCCTTGGCCTGCTCCGCGTCATAAACCGGATCGAGGAAAATCATCTCGCTGGCCTTGCTAAAGCCTGCCAGCAAACCTACCCAGAGGCACCAGCCAACGTCAGGCGCCAGGCCCAGGCTGGTATACGCCTGTTTAAACTTGGCCTGGGAAGAACAGATGCGCAGGTCGCAGGAAAGCGCCAGCGACATTCCCGCGCCGCCTACTGACCCGTTGATGGCAGCCAGCACCGGCTTGGGCATCTGGCGGATGTTCAGAACAACACGGTGCAGGGGTTCAATCAGGCGGTAGACAGGCTCGTCCGGCTGCGAGCCGGCAAACTGTTCAAAATACTTGATATCGCCTCCGGAGCAGAAAGCTTTGCCGCTGCCGGTAAGCACAACCACTCTGATCTCCCGGTCCCTGCCGCACATTTCCAGCACAGTGTTAAGTTCTTCGGACATGCTGAGATTCAGAGCATTGAAATTAGCGGGACGGTTCAAGGTAATGGTGGCAATGGAGTCCTGCCTGGTAAAAAGAATATCTTTGTAAGACAACTGCTCACCCTCTCTCTTTTTTTATCACCTGGCCTTGCGAAGGTGCTTTAATATACTTTGACCTTCCTCTTTGTCTTCTGAGCCGGCGGCTTTGTTATTAGCGCCTCTTGTTTTAACTTCCTGGATCCGGTCGTGCAGCCTTTTAACCTGGAGGCAGAATATCTCCAGCCTGGCCTCAATAACTTGGGGAAAGGGATTGCCGTCCGTTTCAATGGCCAGGAACGGGAGTGACGGGCAGTGCTGCATCACCTTAGCCACCAGGTCTTTGTCTTCGGCCGTGGCCATTTTTGTTTCGTTCATTTTGGCGTTTACCACAGCTTCCGCGATTCTGCTAGGCATGCAGCCAAACGGTCCGATTGAAATAACCCCCGCCACCTCTTCAACTATTTCTGTAATAGCGGCGCCCGCGGTCAGTATTGTTTCCACCGTGAGCTTCGGCGAAATCAGGTCTGAAACATTTTCAATCATTTTCTCCACATCCACCATATGCGCCTCATACAGGCCGGAGCGCGAGAAAATACCTTTTATCGTTCTTTCGTACGAGTTTTTAAAAAACTGTTCAATATAGTTGCCGATAAATCCTTTTTTACCGTTGCCGGCATTCAGGTTATTTTTCATCAGGTAATCACAAAAATACACCCACTCCGCTATGGGCGCGGTCTTGACCATGATCCCCTTGCTGGCCAGTTTCTCAACTAGATACTGTCTGGAAAATCCGTCTCTGCGCACGTAGATCTCCCCGACCAGAGCCACTTTGGGTGTCTGTTCCAGAGGCCTCTCCTTTGAGATCGTTTTCAAAATACCCGCGGCCTGCCTGAGGTTTTCCTTGAGGCCTTTCCAGTCATCCTTTTCCACACTGCTGATGATCCTAGCGCATACGTCATTAAAAACACCAATGGCACTGTCTTTATCGCTGGCGACAGTTAGGATGGCACTGTAAATTTCTTCGAGCACATCACCGATCACAACAGACTGCCAGGCTCTTATGGTAAAGCCGGTGCCCAGACCCGCGTAGCTGTTCTCACAGGTCAGCGAGATCTGGGTGACATCACTCAGCCGGATCTTATCGATCAGGCTTTTTATAAGTACATTGTACTGCCCAAACCTGCAGGGTCCGGAGGAGGTAGGCATAAAATAAACCAGCAGTTCATCCCTGTTTTCCCTGTTTTCCAGGTAGTCAAACAGGCTGCCCACAGTCAGAATCAGTGGGAGGCACTCCTTGCAGGAAGCGTAGCCCTTGCCTATTTTCAATTCTCTGGACGCCGGGGCCGGCACTGTATCAGCATTAATTCCCAGATGCCTCAGGGACGCCGCCAGCAGCTTAGAGCCCAGGTCTCCCATGGACGGCATGAGCACATGCACCCTGGGGTGATTTAAAGGATACCTTTCTCCCCTGGAATCCACTACCCAGGTCCTGTCGTTCTCACTAACCACCGACGCGGGCTTAAATGTGTCAGGTTCTGCAGCCTTTTCGCTCTTGCTGGTTTCAATATAGCTTTTGACAACATCGAGAAAAGCTTCAACCCGCGTATCCAGCCCGGCATCCGCCGAGTGACTGTCCAGTTCCAGGGTCAGCGAAGGCTTTTCGCCCATGATATCCCTGAAGAAGCTGACAATAAAGGAGTCCGGGCCGCAGCTGAAATTTGTGATGTAGGTGGCAAAAAGCTGCCGGTGGCGCCTGACAAACCTGGCCGCCTTAAGGTTCATCTGTCCCTGTGCCCAGAACATGTTTTCAAATGTATCCTCATCATCATAGGGTAAAAAATCATAGGGAATAACCCGGTAGCCCCTGGTAGCGAACTTTTGCGGGATGCCCATATTGGCCTTTTTAGTAAAAGCGTTATACGGCCTGCCGAAGAGCACTATGGCTGTTTCATCCGGGTGCTGTTCCAGATCTTCTAAAAATAACTTCCCGGCGCTCCGGCACGCGGCGTGAAAATCCCTTTGGGCCTGCACCGCCAGGTCATACGCCTCTCTCACCACTTTTGCGCCAAACCCTAACTGCCTGCCCATAGTGACAAAGCTACCCTGCTCACGCTCATAACCACCTGAGAAATCAAGCACCGGCTTTAGCACCAGCTTGCCTTTTAATTCATCAAAGGCTGTCTGTAGATAGTATGGCTCAGACTGGACAAATGGACAGGTGATGCTGGTTTCAATGCCCTTTTCCACAGGGAGGAAGCCCACATGCGGCAGGAAAAAGATATCAGGATTTTTCCTGATCAAGCCCATCAGTGAACCGTGCGCAATCTCAACGGGATAACAGAATTCAGCGCCTCTTCTTTCCATGCCCTCAGCGGCAATCTCCTCGCCCAGCAGCACGTCAAAGCCCAGGGCGGTAAAAAAGTTATAGTAAAGGGGAAAGAGCGAATTTGTCAGCAAAGAATTGTTCAGCGCCACAGTTTTATGATTGGGCGGCAGCAGGCGCCTGCCCCTTTCAGTGCCGAATTTTTTAAACACCAGTCTTTCCCGCAGATTGACCAGATCATAATTTTCGAGATCAGGCTCCTTTTTATCCCTGATCAGGTTGACGTACTTATTGCAGGCCCCGCCAAACGGGTAAATTTTCCCCAGTATTTTAATCCTGTTGACAGAGCATTTGCGATCGCACTTTTCCCTGCCCCCGGCGCAGGTAAAAGGCTCGCCGTAGGTAACACTACGCTCCGCCAGCTCTTTCAGATCAAATTCCGCCGGCTCCAGCAGCCCCAGCCCGAGCTTGTTTTTCACTTCCAGCGCCACCCCGAAAGCGCCCATGAGCCCAGGTTCCGGCGGCACGATGATGTCCTTGCCGGTCAGCGCGGCCATCGCCATCGGTACGGCTTTGTTGTAGCAAACCCCTCCCTGCATGAATACCTTGCGGCCTACAGCCCGGTTCCCCTTAACCCTGTTGATGTAATTCAGGCAGATGGAGTAAACCAGTCCTGCGGCCAGATCAGGCACTTTAGCCCCTTCCTGGATGGCGCTCTTAATATCACTGCTGATAAAAGCGGCGCACTGGTCGCTGAAGTTGAGAGGTTTGTCGCTGGCCAGGGCGATATCCCCAATTTCTTCTGTGCTGATATAAAGGGACTCCCGCGCGGCTTCCTCCAGAAAGGATCCTGTTCCCGCGGAGCAGGCCTCGTTCATGGCGTAGTCGGAGGCAACACCGTTGGTTATGTAAGTGTACTTGGCATCCTGCCCCCCAATTTCAAAAATGGTGTCTACCAGGGGATCAAAATACACGGCGGCAGCCGCGTGGGCTATAATCTCATTTATTACTGCCGGGGTCAGGGCATGCAGACCGGCAATCTGCCTGCCCGAACCTGTCACACCCAGCCCAATTATTTGCACTTCCTCTTTTAACTGCAGGCTAACCTCGCGGTAGCATTGCCTGGAAGCCCCGATCGGGTCGCCGTTGGTGCGCAGGTAACAGCTGGCCAGGATCGTGTTGTCGCCGCTTCGCATCACCACCGCTTTGGTGGTGGTCGAGCCGACGTCCAGCCCCACAATGCAAATGTCCCCTTTTTGGGCTTCCTGGCGGAAGGTCTCCTTGAAATCTACCTTAGAGGTGAAATCTTTAATGGCCGGCAAATATGAAAATGAATCCTCTCCTGTTTTAAACAAGTCTTCCGGGCCGGCCACCGGCATTGTTTCCGCGTCCAGCGCCCAGAGCGCGGCGCCCAGCGCCTCGAAATACCTGGCCTCTTCCGGTATGTAAAGCTTGTCAATATCTTTTTTCAAGAAATTGATCATGGCCGTATTGGCGGAAGCCCCGCCAACCACCAGCACAGTATTGTACTCAGTTTTTTTCAATAACTCCTGTACTTTCACGGCCATCATCTCGCAAAGCCCCGCCGTCACCCTTTCCTTGGCAGCGCCCTTGTTCAAGGCGTGGGTACAGTCGCTTTTACAGAAAACCGAGCAGCGCCCCGCCACTCTGTACGGGTTGTCCAGATCAGCAATGGATACCGCTTCTTCAATACTTAAATTCATTCTTTTAATCTGCTGGAGGAAAAACTCTCCCGTGCCGGAAGCGCACTTATTGCCGGTGAACACGTTGATGATTTTGCCTGCCCGGTCCAGCTTATAGGCGATAAAAGTCTCGCCGCCCGCGCTTACGATCACGTCGGCATTGCTGTACTTTTCATGTAAAAATCCAAAAGCGTATTCCACTGCTTCGGGCTCGGAAATGGCGGAAGCGTTTAATTTGCTTTTTAGTTTTCTTCCCGTCACGGCAATCCTGTCCACAGACCGCAGCAGTACTGCGCCAGCCATGTTCATGATGGCGCCGCGGGGATTGCCCTCATGGGGCGCGGTCCTGGTCTCCAGTATGCTTATTTTGTTGTCTTGAGCCCTTTCCAACAAAACAAGGCTAATGTTAGAAGCTCCTATACACATGCCCAGTGTCTTCAATCAATTTCACCCCAGTAAAATTCTATCTGATTATTGTGAAGCTATGGCCGCGGCTATGGCCGCGCCAATACCCGAACCTTCTTTGGTGAGCTTAAGTGTTACCCGGCTGCCGCCTTCCGCTAAAACCCCGTCCAGGGCCGACCGGATGCCGCGCTCAAAACCGGGCATTCTCTCATACAAGCTGCCGTCAATGGCAATGGTGTGCGTATCTTTTAAATACGGGTCAAGCCGTTTCAGGACACCGAGATAAGTTGCGGCAATCAACCGGGCGGACCGTGTGGCAACAAGGGACGCTATATGCCGCAAGGCTGCGAGATCCTGTGGCAGCGGGTCTTTGACATCCAGTGACTCTTCCAGCCAGGCTGCCAGTCGAGTAAGTCCGGGAGTGTCATCCGACAGCGCCAGAGCTACCTGCTCAGTGCCGATGCTGTATGGCTTATGGAGCGGCCCGTCCAAATCCGGGGTCTTATCACCTAACAGCAAGTCTTCCTGTACCAGATCGCTGATGACCAGGCGTGTCAGTTCTCCTAGGTAACGTCCTGAAACCATTTTCTCCAGCCGCTGTTCGCCCGGCTTTTCGCTGGCCCGGTCCAGCTGCTGATCAAAAACATTAAAGGACAACCGGTCAAAATTGCCGGATTCCAGGTTGATAATCATTGGTCCACACCCGAGCGGGGGGCGGGGCTCAAGATAACAGGTGTTATGCCCGGTGCCGCAGATGGAGCCGATGTCAGCGCCGGGGTCGCTGTAAGCCGCCGCCAGCAGCGTACCGACAGTGTCGTTGATGACAGCCGCGGGAATGACTTCAGTCAGGCCCTGGCGTTTTAAAGCTTCGGCCAGAAGCTGGTTAATATCCCTGCCTTCCACCTGTCCGGTTTTAATCTCCTTGGTCCAATTGATTAGAATCGCCTTGTTAATGTCATATGAGCGAGTGGGAAGGGAAAAAGTATGACCCAGCGCACAAACTTCACCGGGTACGGCTATTTCTTTGATCTGCCCGGCCAGGAAATCAAAAAGCTCGCCGCCTGTAGCAGTCGCCAGGGTGAAATCGTAGCCCGCGTCCGGATCTTTTAAAGGCAGTGACTCTCTTTTCAAAATCTCTGATTGGCCGCTCCCCCGCAGTTCTACCAGCAGAACCCTGACATTAGTTCCGCCGAAATCAACCGCCACAAACCGGCCCTTTTCCAGGCCGGAGGGGGTGTTTAAAAATGAAGGGAGCATCTTCAGCGGCCCTTTGTCGCCGGCCAGGCCGTCCAGCATAGCCTGATGAAACCGCCCGGCGATCCCGCGTAAATCCTGATCCGTTACGCTGAACCACTGATCGAGTTTACGCAGAGCGTCACTTAAACCAGTTTTTTCTGATGTTTCTGCCTGCCTCAATATTATAGTCTCCAGTAAAAAGGTTTATGTAGAAATAATTACCTTACTATTTATGTTAACACATACATTATAATAATAACAATTTAGCTTGTAAAATTTCAGGCCCGCAACCCTCGTTTAGCAAGGATCTGCGGGCCATTTATATATATATTTTTAATCACTGCTTGCATCCCGGCTAAATGTAGGTGCGAATTCATTCGCACATGACCCAATAGAAATGCAGTATATAAGGATTAGCAGAAATCCCTTAAACTGCTGCGCAGTTTTGTGCGATTGAAATCGCACCTACATCGATTTCGTTAGCGGCATGGTGGTCTGATTATAACTGGCAGCTGCGATCCAGTCCCCTCAGCATAGCCCTGACGTTCTCACCCAGTACGCTTTGATTGTAACCGCCTTCAAGCACCGCAAAATACCTGCCGCCACAAAACTCGCAGGCATAGCCGGCAATCAGGCTGCCGATGGTGGTAAAATCATCTGTGCTGAGTGTCTTGCCCCAGTCCTCAAGATGCCGGTCAAACCCGGCTGAAACCGCAACCAGCTCGCAGTCCCTGTTCTTTTCAAGACACTCGGTCAGCCCCTCGATATGTTCAAGGTGGTAATAGGTAACCTCCGGCACCTGGGCGAAAATATTCCTGGTCCCGTCACCAAGATGAAAGTCGATATCCACTATAAGCACTTTTTTAACCAGCCCGTCCCTGCGCAGTTTTTCCACCGCTATCGCCACATTGTTAAACCAGCAGTACCCCCAGCAGAAATCCCTGCTGGCATGATGACCAGGCGGCCTGATCAGGGCAAAAGCAGGCTCACCTCCGGCGGCCAGTTCCGCCGCCTTGATCGCCCCGCCCGCCGATAGGGCGGCTATCTCATAAAGCAGTTCCCCCTGGTTCCTCACATGATCGAGCTGTCCCTGCCCGTGGATCAACATAAGGTCATCCTCCCCGGCAGGCTGCGGCCTGATGAACTGGTAAGAGTCCTCCAGTTCATCTATGATGCACTCCATTCTGCCCAGCCTTGCCGCCGGGTCCAAGTCATAAACCTGATGAAATTTTTCGTGGAAAATTACTTTCATGCACGACTCCCATAGTTACGCCTCGAAAATTGTAGAAATAAGTCATAATTATTCTCCAAAAATTTGTCTATACCTTTTTTATTTCAATTCAGGTTTTAATTTAGTGTATAGCCCTCTTCTTAAACCGCCCGCCCATAACTTCATGAACGTCACTAATGGTTATAAAGGCATTCTCATCTATTTCATCAACGATAGCTTTCAATTTAGCAATTTCCAGACGTGTAACAACTGAATATAAGACGCTTTTTACTTCACCGGTGTAGCCGCCCTTCCCATCAAGAAAGGTAACACCTCTTCCTAAACGGGCCATTAACATTTCAGCGATCTGTTCCGGCTTTTCAGAAACGATCATAACCGCTTTTGATTCGTCCAGACCTTCCACGGTTATATCGATAACCTTGAAGGCTATAAAATAAGCAAGCAAGGAATACATAGCCTTATCCCAACCAAAAAACAAACCCGCGCTGCTTAAAATAAAAATGTTAAAAAACATTACTATTTCACCGATGGAAAAGCCCGTTCGCTTATCCAAAATAATGGCCACTATCTCAGTTCCGTCAAGAGAGCCGCCGTAGCGGATAATCAGACCCACACCAATCCCAAGGATGATCCCGCCAAAAACAGCTGCCAGTAAAACATCGTGAGTCAGTCCGGGGATAGGATGAAGAACTGTTACGCCTATAGAAAGGATAGTAACCGAGAACAAGGTCGATATGACGAAAGTTTTTCCTATTTGTTTGTAGCCGATAAAAAGAAAGGGTAAATTGAGAACAAATATAAATGCTCCCAGAGGAAGATTGGTGAGATTGCTGGAAATTATTGAAATGCCTACTATTCCTCCATCAATGATATTATTGGGCACCATAAATATTTCCAGTCCAACTGAGGCAAGGGCAGCGCCAACCATTAGGAAGAAATACTTTTTGATAATCCTGGCAATAATGTTTTTCTTTTTTGGTGTCATTAATCAACTTCCTTTTTGTTTTTATTATACCATAGTCGTTTAAAATAACAGCCAGACCAATATTTTGAACAGGTTATCGTTAAGTATTCTTAGCAATACAGGTCAAGCAACCCCAAATATTTATGTATTATCCTTGGCACAGGAGGTGATAACGTGGAACGTTGGGAAAAAATAAACGCTGTACAACGTATGCAGGATTATATTGATGATCATATAACCTATTC
>CAZIYV010000047.1:0-22463 GCA_964543575.1 uncultured Pelotomaculum sp. | reverse complement strand
TTCCAGGTGGCGTGTCAGCACATCCAAAATGACGTCCTGACCGCAGATGATGAGGGCTTCTTGATCGCCGAACAGGGACCTCGCGGCCGGATCCGACACCGGCAGCGGCGGCATAGCTTTTGACGCTATTTTGGTCTTGTTTTTATAATGTTCCAGATCGGCAGCCTCAATGCGCATTTTGCGTTCACCTACGCGGTAGGCAACGAGGTCGCCTCGCTTAATCATTTCATAAACGGTAAAGCGAGAGATTTTCAGAATTTTAGCGACTTCTTCCGGGGTATAGGACACATTGTCGAACAAAAGTTATTCACCTCAATGTGAAGTGTGGTTTCTGCTAAAGCATACCCCACTTCGTTAGTTTTAGCAATGCTTTGTATAAAGTGTTATCGTTTATTTGCGTTAAAACAGGTTTAATCACCGAGTCAGCATAATGACCCTGGAAAAGTGGTGACAAACTCGCCCGATATGCCCCGCAAGATATCTGCCGTCAAAGGATCCTGGCGCCACAAGGGCAATAAACTTAACTCCTGCCCCACCACCTGTACCGGATAAAATTTGGTCGAAATTTTTATTTTATTATACTTGCGTATAATTATAACCCAACTTATAATAATAGCAAATAATTATATGTTTAGTTAGGTGGCTTTAAGTAGAGATAAGAATGGTTTATTAACACACAGAACTGGATTGGGATGCCTGTGATTCCATGGTGATACTAATGTAGTTAGAATAAGACTGGTTTGATGAGGGGCGATGGGTAACGCAAACAAACTAAAATTAAATAGTGCTGTAACTGTCCCGGCGAACAATCCGATGCAACACCTGGCAATACGGCACCTACCGTCTATCAGTAAGAATATGCCTGCTCAGTGCGTCTTACCCGGCATTGCAGGTAAATTATTAAGGAGTGGATATTCTTGTTAAAGAAGTTGGTTATATGTGCTATTATCGGCAGTTGTTTTCTCCTAATGAGTGGATGCAATCAAACCCAGACATCAAAGGTAGCGGGCGTAAACGTAAATGTAGCTGTAGAGTATACAGATCACGCAGCCGCCTTCTATTTTGGCCAGGGGAAAAATCTTTTTCAAGACGCAGGATTCATAATTGATGATGTTAAGGTATATGCAAGCGGTGTTGGCGTTGCTGCGGCATTTACCAAAGGCGGCTTTGATGTTAGTTACATGTGCCTGGTCCCTGCAATATATACGTACGCAAATGGCGGCGTACCAATAAAAATCATTGCTGGCACACATAAGAATGGCTACGGACTGGTGGTGAACTCCGCTAAAATTAAAGAATTACGCGACCTGGAGAAAGATGGTATCAAAATCGCCAACGGGCCGCAGGGAACATCGACCGACTTTTTGCAAATGCTATTAATTGAGAAAGAAAATCTGAACGCTGAAAAAGTCCTGGCAAATACCGTACGGATGAATGCGGCAAAACAACTAATGAATTTACGCAATGGAAAAGTAAATGCTGTATTTGTTCCCGAACATTTTGCGGCGATGGCTGCATCATTTCCCGGAATGAAAATGCTGCTCAGCAGTAATGATATATGGCGGGATATGCAGGGGAGCGTCATTGTGGTTACTGATAATTTTTTAAAAACACAACCGGAAGCTGTTAAAAAACTGAAGGAGATCAATAAGAAGAGCATCGATTTGATGAATGAAAATCCACAAGAAGCAGCTGCAATCGTAGCTCAAAATTTAAACATAAACCAGTCAATGGTAAAAGAAGAAACTCAAAGTCTGGAGGCAAACCTGGAAGTTACTCCGGAACTTGTCGCCAAATCCATGATCAACCTTAAAAGTACTCCTGAGATTACTCCACAAGATGTTCAGGCCGTCATTGACAAGATGTACGCTTTAGGATATATAAAGAAATCTTTTAACGCTGAAGAAATTATGGCAGTCAATTGAAAAGAGTGATTAGGATATAATGAAGCAAAAAATATCTAAGAACGACTTGCTATATCTGTTGCCTATATGTATCTTCCTTGCTTCATGGGAAATATTAGGGCGTATTGCGCAAACGCCATTATTTCCACCACTTAGCAAGGTGGTATTAGAATTTTGGCTTCTGCTGGGTAAAGGTATACTTCTCAAAAGCTTGGGAGCAAGTTTGGCAAGAGTCTTAATTGGATATTTTCTGGGGTGCTTAGCCGGGTTATTTGTTGGCATTCTGATGGGAGTAAACAGGGTAGTGGAACGTAGTTTAAGCCCGCTGATAAGCATACTGTTTCCAATTCCAACATTGGGATGGCTGCCGCTGTTAATGTTATGGATTGGCATCAATGAGGCGCTGCCGATTACCCTGATTTTTATCTGTGCTTTTTTCCCGGTTGCCTACAATACGGTGACTGGCATTAAGGGGGTGAAAAAGGAATATATAGAAGCCGCCCTCACTCTTAAGGCGTCTTCATGGTTTATCCTCTGGCATGTAATAATTCCTATGGCCTTACCCAATATTTTTACCGGTCTGCGCTTGGAGGCGGGTATGGTCTGGCGTACAGTAATCGCCGCAGAAATGTTTGCCATATCTACAGGTATTGGTGCACTGCTAATCAATGCTGAAACCTTGATCAGAGTAGATGTTATACTGGTTTGCTTAATGCTGCTGTCACTGATGTGCTCAAGTTTTGATCGAATGTTTTTGTGGTTGGAACATAAATTAACAGGCGCCTGGAGGTAAAAATGCCTTTTATTCATTTGCATAACGTTACCACACCATACTGTTTAAAAAACGTGAGCCTGGATATTGAGTACGGTGAACTGATAGTGTTGCTGGGTTTCACTGGCGCAGGCAAGAGCACGTTGTTAAATGTTGTCGCGGGTTTAACAAAATACCATGGAGAAGTATATTTTAATCAGAAAAACATGAATAATATACCTACGGAAAGACGTGATGTCGGTTATCTTCTTCAGGATATTTATCTCTTCCCTCATTTAGATGTATTCAACAATATCGCTTTTGGCCTGCGGGCAACCTCCTGCCCGGCTGATAAAATAACTGAAAAGGTTGAATCAATACTTGAGCTTTTGCATATCAGCCATTTAAAAAAGCGCTATCCGAAGGATCTAAGCGGAGGTGAAAAAAGACGTGTGGGTTTAGCACGTTCTCTGATCATGGAGCCAAAAGTTTTACTTTTAGATGAACCACTTGCAAGCCTTGATCCTGTGACCGCAAGAAACATTCGGAAAGAATTTAAGGCAATCCATAGCAGGCTGAATTTAACTACCCTTTACGTTACTCACGATTTTAACGAGGCACGTGAACTGGCGGATAGAATTGTTGTTATTATAAACGGCGAGTTGAAGCAGTTGGGATCGGTTCAGGATATTTTTTATAAACCTGTAATAGAAATTCAAGAATTTATTGCGGCAGCCAATTAGGCTTAATTAGGAAATTTATTGAGGAGGCTTGATGATGAAAGAAGGTAGTTCGGGATCTTTTTTTAGCCGATTGCAAAGAGAGTTTGCCCTGATGGTTGATGAATTTCAGCTCAGGCAGGCAGAAGTCAAAGTAAAGGCGGCGTTGTTGAGTCCGGAAGATGCCATTGGAGCCACCAAACGCCAAGACTATGTGATATTGCAAGGCAAAGAACGTCTGCTTCAGGCTACCGTTATGGGTACTAAGGGACAAGCTTTTACCGGCGCACAGGGTGATTTTACAGGGACGCTGGGAGATGTGCTGGCGCTGCCGCTGAACGATGATTTTCAGCGGTCTGTTTATATCGCCACTCTCAATGCGGTGGCCTGCCATACCGGAAAGGTGGATAATAGTGTTCACTGCCGTAACGAAGGACCGGAGCTATGCGCCCGTCAGGCAGCAGAATATTTTCAAAAAAACTATGGGCGGCCACGTATTCTGATGATAGGCTATCAGCCGGCGCTGGCAGAAGCATTGCATAACTCCTTATCTTCTTTAATTGTACTTGACCTGGATCCGTCCAACATAGGCCAGACCAAAAATGGTGTGCTTATCAGGAGTGGCGCTGATGACCTGGGTGAGTATATTGCGTCAAGTGATGTTATCTTTGCTACTGGCAGCACCATTTGCAATGCCACGATAGATACAATATACAATGCCGCCATACCGCTTGTCCTGTTCGGTACAACCGGTGCCGGTGCTGCCGCCTTGCTGGGTATAACCCGGTTTTGTCCTGAAGCCACCTGCGGCAGATGTGATTAATTTAAAATTACCATACCGCCTGTGCCATAACTGGGTGTGTTACATGCATTTACCCAAAAAAATACCGGAGCTATTGCCCGGTATTTTTAAAATTATAAAATTTATATTATGGTTTATTCCCACTATTATTTTTTGGTCGGGGCAACACGACTTGAACGTGCGACCTCACGGTCCCGAACCGTGCGCTCTACCAAACTGAGCTATGCCCCGTTTGTAATCCTCTTCAATAACAAAAATAATTTTGTCATAGTCCTTCCTAAATGTCAAGTGTAAAAAGTGTAATTCAAAATTGCAGGTTTTAATAGAAAAAGCTCGAAGAACAAGTTATATAAATTATTTGCCGGGTGTTATAATGATCAGGTGGATTTACTGCTTATTGCGGTCTCTTAACTCTAACTTCTATACATTTCTGATGAGACGCTTGCTCAATTCTGTTGGACGTGACACAATATTCGAAGGATATGTTGATGTCCCCCTGTCTAAACAGGTTATAATTGGTGATGAATGCTATATATCTTCCGGGGTTTCCTTTGTGGTAACCGCTAAAGGCAGCTTATCAATCGGCAGCAGGGTATACATCGGCAAAGGAAGCGTTCTGGCCAGCGACACAGGTATTACTATTGGCGACAATACAATGCTGGCCGAATATGTCAGTGTAATAGACGCTGACCATGGAATCAAAAGAAACGGGATACCAATACGGGATCAGGGACTTAATCCGGCCCCTGTGCATATAGGCAGCGACGTGTGGATTGGACGGGGATGCGCCCTGCTTAAAGGGGTTACTGTCGGTGATGGTGCTGTAATAGGCGCCAACAGCGTTGTGACACGCGACATTCCCCCTTTTGCTGTCGCTTATGGCTCACCTGCCGCAGTACAAAAATACCGGAAAACATAACTTAAAGGAGGAAGATTTTTGGGCAGTACACTTTCGCATGTAGTTTTTTATATCTATCTAATTGTGTCAATTAGCGCGACAATTTGGGTTTTTCTCAATACCAAAAAACTCGGCAGACCCCTATCTGAATCTTTAGCATGGGCGCTTTTCATGACTCCACCTTTATTCCCGCTGGCCATAGTAACATACCTCTACTTCCGCAGAAAGAATTTTTTCGATTAATGTTTTCACCGGTGATTCTTGGGTATTAACCGGTTTAAGTCGGGTAATATTTGCTCCCGGTTGAAAAAATTTCTTCTCTGGACACCGTGCTCCCTTTGGTCCGGGGTTTCGCTTTTCTCGATAATAACGCCTGCTCCCGCCCCGGGGCACAGCTGAGTTGGCTCAGTTCCCTTTACAAATACAGCCTCCAGCGCCTTTGTGTTTAAATCACCTGCCAGCAAGCCATCGTCCGGGCATATTTTCACCCTGACCACCCCCGCTGGAACTGGAAATTCCCTGGGTGGCATATCTTTAAGTGCTTCCTTTATAAATGATGTCCAAACCGGCGCGGCCAACTGTGAGCCTGTGCGACCGGTGCTTTTGTTTTTTTCGTCATAACCGATATAAACGGCTGCTACAAGATCAGGTGTGTATCCGACAAACCAGGCATCCTTATAATTCTCAGTGGTTCCTGTCTTACCCGCCGCCGGCCTTTGGATATTACCGGATATATTTGGCGCCGTCCCGCCAGGTTTTAAAACTCCGGACAACATGTCGGTCACAATATAAGCTGTTTTTTCATCCAGAGCTTGTACAAGTTCAGGGTGATGTTCCTCAAGGACTCTCCCGGTACTGTCCGTTACCCTAACAATATAATAAGGATTGGACTTTATACCACCGTTCGCCAGGCAGCCATAAGCCCTGGTCAGGTCAAGCGGTGTCACTTCAGATGTGCCAAGTGGGAGTGAAAGAACCGGCTTGATTTCAGAATCGATGCCCATCCGCCTGGCATAGGACGCAGCCGTAGAGGGACCTACCCTGTCATTCAATATGACCGCCACCACGTTATCGGAAGTGAAAAGTGCCTCCTTTAGAGTAAAAGGACGGTTATGATAGCCCCCCTGAAAATCCTTTGGCTGGTATACGGCGCCTCCTGCCAGAGGATAGCTTACCTGTTCACAATTTATTATAGTTGCCTGCGTATACCCGTGGTCAATGGCAGCGGCATATAAAAAGGTCTTAAAAGTTGAACCGGGTTGTATCTTGGATAAAGCGCGGTTGAACTGCGACACACCGTAGTCCTTTCCCCCGACCATAGCCCTGACCTGGCCTGTTTTAGGGTCTAAAGCCACCAGGGCGCCGTTGAGCTGGGGATCACTGCCGTATAAGCCTTCGTTAAGAGCTTTTTCCGCGGCATCTTGCATATTAATGTCTAATGTGGTATATATTGTTAGTCCACCTGAATATAATAATTCTAATCCAGCCGGGTAGTTTTGCTTAAAGTAATTTATAATTTCATTGGTAAAATAGGGCGCTTTTTTAAAAGAGACCGTTGTTTTTAACGGCTGAAGGTACTCTTCTGCAGCTTTGTCCGCTTTATCTTCTTCGAGCAGGCCCAGTTCAACCATCCTGTTCAGCACTGCTGCCTGACGGGACTTAGCTGCCTTGAAATCGTCTGAGGGGTTATAAATACTGGGTGCTCTTGGGACTCCCGCCAGCATTGCGCTCTCAGCAAGGTCCAGGTCTTTGGCGCTTTTGTTGAAATAAGTTTTGGCGGCTGCTTCAATACCGTAGGCTCCCTGACCAAAATATATCTGGTTTAAGTACATACCCAGTATTTCATTCTTGGTATACTTTCTCTCCAATTGAATTGTGATAATCAACTCTTCAAATTTGCGCCTGAACGTCCGGTGGGGATCGAGATAAAGGTTTTTGGCCAACTGCTGGGTAATAGTGCTGCCGCCTTCCACAACAGAACCAGCCTTGATGTTATGGAAAAGCGCCCTGGCCACACCTATGGGATCAATCCCGTGGTGTGAGTAAAACCTGGCATCTTCTATGGCTATAATCGCCTTTTGCAGGTGAGGCGAAACATTCTCCAGGGGAACCGGTATCCTGTTTTCCTGGCTGATGATTGTGACCAGCGAACCATTTGCATCTAAAATTTTTGATGCCGCAGGGATTTCCGGATTCGCATATGGACTCGCGGAACAGCCCGCGGATATCGCTGCAAGGAACAGAAACACCGCGGCGAGAACTTTCCTGGGATGGCTCATTTAACACCTCACCCGTCGCATTTTAGATTAAGTAATTATTGGTATTATTATTTCCGCTATTTCAGTCCATATGCCGCTTGACTATTCCGGCGGCCATGAATATGTTATGATGAAAAGAATAATCACAAAATACAAAGTAGGTGTCTTATTGGAAACAATTGCTCTGGTTGGCCCCAGCGGAACCGGCAAAAGCCACCGTGCCACTAACATTGCGCACCAGCTTGAAGCTCAAGTGATTATAGATGACGGCCTGCTGATTCAGGGCAACCGTATTCTGGCGGGAACTTCCGCTAAACGCCAGCCTACCAGGATCGGCGCGATAAAATCCGCTCTTTTTATGGATGAAAAACAGGTTCAAGAAATAAAAGAAGCCATTCTGAATCTAGCGCCCGACAGGATTTTGATTTTAGGGACTTCTACGGAGATGGTACATAAGATCACCGCCAGGCTTGAACTACCTGCCCTTTCAAAGGTGCTTAACATCGAAGATGTGGCCAGCGAGAAGGAAATCAGGAAGGCACGCTTTCTCCGCTCCCAGTTCAGCAAACACGTTATACCCGCTCCAACTCTCGAAGTAAAAAGAAGTTTTCCAGGCACACTGGTTGACCCACTTCAAGTTTTTCTGCGCAAGAAAGGCGTAACGGGGAAAAAGGACTGGCTGGAACAGTCAGTTGTACGTCCAACATTTACTTATCACGGCAAGCTGTCAATTTCCAACAGCGCCCTTGGAGTCATCGCGGGTCACGCCGCCTCCTTAGTAAAAGGAGTGAGCCACTCTGGAAAAATTAATGTAATTGTTGAGCAGGAAGGTATTGTAACAATTGACATAGCGCCTACACTCACCTTCGGCTACCCTCTTCATGTAGTCGCGGCGGAGATTCAGTACAGGGTTAAACTGGCTGTGGAGGAAATGACAGGACTTCAAGTCAGGATGGTTAATGTTCAGGTTAAGGGATTAAGTTTCGCGGAAGAAACAAAAGAGGCGACCCTTTAGCCTGCCTCATCGGGGATAAATAAGTGAGACAAGAGAGCCCTCCTCTTGTCTCATTTTAGTTATAGGGCGTAGGCCTTTTAGTCGTGAGTCGTGGGACGTGGGTAATTTGGACTTGAGACGTGGGATTCAGGTATTCCTCTCAAGTACTTTTACCCCTGAAGCCCATCTTTCATTCACATGTCTCAATTTCTCATATCTCAAGTCTGTTTTTTCTCACGTCTCACGTCTCACGTCCCATTTCCCACTTTAAAGACTGGTGGCAAATACGTGGTTTCCTATCTTTGTAATTACCGGCAGTGTTTTAATCCACTTGTCCCCGCTTATTTCAGGATTATAGAAAAACAGGGCGCCTTTTGTTGGATCTTTGCCGGATAATGCTTGCAGGGCAGCCTGAATTGATTTCTCATCAGGCTCAAGGTTTATTGAACCGTCTCCTACCGGAGAGAACTGGTAGACACGGTTGTTTTTCTGAAAAACAACCTCAGTGATAGTTTTTGGGAAATGAGGGCTGTCCAGTCTGTTTAGGATAACTGCACCTACAGCTACCTGCCCCTCAAAACTTTCGCCCCTTGCTTCAGCGTGAATCAGTCTGGCCAGGAGCATTAGTTCTTCCCTGGTCATGTTCCCGCGGGACATAACTTCCTCTAATGCAGCTTTTTCGGGCATCACCAGTGTCCCCCCCGGGAAAATCAAGCTGCCTGATAATTTGTTTACTCTAATAAGCTCATCAAGTGCTACCTGGTATTCGCTGGCGATGTCATACAAGGTATCCCCTTCCCGGACCGTGTAATTAATGAGTGTTGAATCGGAGCTTATAAGCTGAGTATCTAAGCCCTGGGAGCACGCTCCAACCGGCGCACAGGCATTTGCCATCACTACTGATATAATAGTCAGCGCAGCCAGCTTAAAGACGATCTGTAGAACATATTTACTCATTTTATCCTCCTTTCCCGATTCAAGATGGTATTTTGCGCATTTAAAAAGCTTTATATGCATCCATTAATAACCACCGTATATAATTATTCTCATTTTCAGACAAAAAAATACCACTTTTTAGTTAAAGTGGTTAATGGGTTAGTTAAATATATAAATATTAAGTACCGCCGGGCGGCTTATCAGGATATTAAGAATGTCAAACTGAAAAGGAATCCTTTTCTTTTCGACGAACTACCCTGATGTCAAGATCAATAAGCAGACGGTATGGTCTGCACATTTCAAGCAGACGCGATGTAGTTCTTTCTCCAAGGTATTCTTCCAGATCCTCAAGAATTATATTAGTAGTGATAATAACTGGAAGACGGTGATTTAAGCGGTAGTTAATGATCGAATAGATTTTGTTTCGAGTCCACTCCGTATAATTATGGGCGCCCAGATCGTCAAGGATCAATAGAGGTACCTGCCTGGCCGTATCCAAAAGATCATACTCAGTAATCTCACCCGTACCCTTACCAAAATCATAAGTTGCCTTGAGTTGATCCAGCAGATCCGGCACCACCACAAACATAAGCGCTTGACCCTCTTTTAAGAGGCTATTTGCAATACAAGACGCAAAAAAAGTTTTACCGCTTCCCACTTGACCTGTAAACAATAAGCCGTCTGTATTCGGATTTTTCAGGAAATTGGCTATAAACTCTTTTGCAGCGCTGTGTGCCAATTTAGCAAGCTCGTAATAAGAAATCCCTCTTTCGAGATCAAGACAATTCTTAGCATAGTACTTAAAATTAAAACGATCCAGGTTGCAATTCAGAAGGTTCCGCGGCAGGCAGGAATTTTTAAATAGCCTCTCCGTAGCCCTCTGCTTACTGCAAATGCAAGGTACAGCCACGTCACCTTTAAGGACAATCCCGCGATCCCCGCACATGGTACAAGTCAATCCGTGTTACCTGCCTCTCATTTTAGGTTGAGGTTAATTTTAAGGAAGTGACTTTAATATACCATTCTATAAATACAATGTTCTAATGAATGCTTTTTTCTTAGAATCTTTCTTATCATCCACGCTCGTGCTTGTCCCTTCACTTTTTTTACGCAGACTACGCGCACGGCGTTTCTGAAAGTCCAGGTCGTATTCCGCTATTACATCCAAAGTCTTCAGGTTGTTCTTCTTCCATTCAAGCAGGATACTGTTGATATACTTGAAATTATGCTTACCGCCCAAAACTGCCCTTCTTAAGGCTTCTACAACAAGCTGTGCATCGGCCTCATCAGCCCACTTTTCAATTTGTTCAACCTCGATAGGAGACAAAGGCCTGCCGAACTCTTTTTCAAAGGTTATTATTAATTCAGATATATTGTCTTGATATTTAAAATTTACGTTATCATTAGCTGAGTTTGCTTCCCTGATAATCTTCTCGGATGCTTCAATTTCCTTTGCTCTAATAGCAGCCCAAACATCTGAGACTTTCAAAAACAGCGGTTCAAAGTCATATCCTTTGAAAACCGCATTCTTTTCACTGTCGTAATACTCACTCACAGCAATGATTTCTTTTTCCTGCAGGTCGTTGAGTTCATTCTTTACACTGTCGGGGGTGGCTTGCATATATTGCGCGATTGCTTCCGGAGCCGGGTAGTAATCCCTGTCTTCCACTCTAAACCTGATTAAATTAATTAAAAGCATCATTTGAAAATCCGATATGCCTATCCGCCTGTACATCTTCAGCAAAATGTTCGGGACAGAAGTAAAACCTTCGAGTACCAGGTCAGACCCGAAGGTGGCTGTAATGTTTACTTTTTGGTCGCATTTGATGATCTTGCCATTTACAAATGTTGTCACAGGACAAAAACTCCTCCGTACATCCTATTATTATTTTATGGTAACGCAGGAACTTTGTCCACTAGTTGAACACCTTGCCCTAACACCCACAATATGTCCATTATACTATCAACACTGACATGTCCGCCAACCGGCAATTCATCCTCATAGTCCCAGGTATGAGGATGGTAAACATAAATACTTTTAAAACCTGCCCTTAGAGCAGGATTTACGTCAGATTTCATACTATTGCCCACCACCCAGGAGACCTGAGGGGAAAGCTGCTGTTCTGAAGCAATCCTGCGATAAGCTTTTTCATTTTTTTCGGCCAAAATATATATTTTATTAAACCATTGTGATAATCCGCTTTGCTCGATCCGCTCCTGCTGCACCTCTGGATCTCCTCTCGTGGTAAGATACAGCGGGAACCTTCCGGCAAGCTTTTCCAGTACTTCTGCCGCGTTTTTTACCGGCTCAACCGGCTGGCTGAAAACCAGCCAGCCCATTTCTTCAATCTCTTTTTTGAGAGTTTGATTGATCTCCCTCCCGCAAGCCTGGCAGTAATATTCGTATGTTTCTCCCAAAGCGCGCGGGAAACATTCCTTGAAAAAACCTCCATAGAGCTTAACATTCCTTATATCAAACCTGTTGAGTGTAGACAAAGCTTCGACTGCCGGGAAGCCCAAACTTGACATTATCCCGGCAAAACTGTCTTTAGCCTGATTAAAATATATCGTTGTTTCCACCAGAGTATCGTCAAAATCAAACAACATGCCGCTGCGCAAAGGCTGCATCCTCCCTTTTATCACAGGAACTCCCAGGGGCAGATTTTTTTCTCCAGCCAGTCTAAGAAGAGGTATAGCACAAAGCCCATGACACCCATTGCAATAATCCCGGCGAACATCACGTTCCATTCCAGTCTGGCCCAAGCTTCCATTACATAATAACCGATTCCACCGTATCCTCCCAGGTTGGCGACGGTTTCAGAAAAAAACAGTACGGCGATAGCTGTTCCCAGGCTGATGCGAAGGGCGGTAAGTATTTTGGGCAGGCAGGAAGGGAAAATCACATGCCTGTAGATTTGCATTTCACCGGCTCCTAACGAAAGCACCGAGTCGACCATGCTTTTATTGACCTGCCGTGACGCATCCCTGGCTGTTACCAGGATCTGAAAGAAAACTATGATCCAGATCAAAAATATTTTAGAAAGATTGCCCAGCCCCATTAATGTAACCACAAGTGGCAGAAATATTATTTTTGGCACCGGGTAGGTTAAATATATAAGCGGAGCGGCTATGCGATCATATTTTTCAACTCGGCCAAGGATCATCCCCAGTAAAACAGCCGGAACCAGAGCGGCAACCAGGCTGATCACAACCCTGCCGGTGCTGACCAGGAGATGAGAACCAAGGTTTCTGCCGAGTTCATGTACAAATGTCAGGAAGGAAAGATAAGGTCCGGGCAGATAAGTCTTATTTAGCCAGATAGCGGCAGTCTCCCAGAGTACCAGGAGGATCAATACCGCGATGGAGTAATCTATCAATGTTTTTTTAATCTTATTCAGCGGCACCTCATACTCCCTTCTCAATAATTGCACGCACCCTGGAACAGCGCTGGTAGAATAGTTGTTTGTTGCGGTAATCCTTTTCTCCCATCTCCTCGTTTTCAATAACATGCAGGATCCTGCCGGGACTGCCGGAAAATATCAATATCCGTTGGCCGAGGAATACAGCTTCTTCTATATTGTGGGTCACCAGCACCATGGTTGAACGTCTTTTCTGCCAGAACTCAAGCAGGGTGTTCTGGAGACCTTCCCTGGTTAACGCGTCCAGAGAAGAAAAAGGTTCATCCATTAGAAACAGATCCGGCTTCAGAGTGAGTGAGCGGGCAATGGCCACCCGCTGGCGCTGTCCGCCGCTCAATTGTACCGGGTAATTGTCTCTGAACTCCCAGATACCCAGTTCTTTCATCGCTTCTTCAACAACAGCAAGTTTTTCCTGACGGGCAACACCCCTTATTTCAAGGCCCAGAGAAGTATTCTCAAGTGCTGTCTTCCATGGCAAAAGGCCGTAATCTTGAAGGATTAAGGCTGTCTCCCTTCTTTTGGGGCGGACAGGTTCACTGTTAATCAGCACCTGTCCGCCGGTATGCTCCAATAAGCCCGCGAGTACGTATAAAAGCGTGCTTTTACCGCAACCGGAAGGCCCGATGATAGCGCAGGTGTGGCCCTTTTCCAGAATGAAGCTCACTCCGCAGAGGGCCAGATAAGTATTTTTGCTTTGATAGGTAACTTCAAGGTCCTTTATGTTTAGCATTTTATTTGGCAGGGATGAGATCCGCCCTGGTCAGATCCTCATAGCTGAATTGTGTTTTTATGAGATTTTTCTCAAACATCCATTGCACAACCTTTTCCACCTGATCTTTTTTGGGCAGTTGGGGCGCAGGGTAGTGATCCATCGTGAATACATTTAATGCTTCCCTCGGCACACCGGCTTTATCCACCAGTAAGTCCCGGTAGGCAGACGGGTTTTCATTAATATCCCTGACAGCTCTGGCGTAGGCTTTGAGGCATTTCGTGATGGACTGGCTGTTACCGTCAATATAACCTGTCCTGAAATAAATTACCGTTTGTGACAGGTTCAACGAAGTGTCGTCAATCACCAGCCTGGCCCCTTTGTTTTCGGCCATAGCAGCCATTGGGTCAGGCAAACAGGCGGCTTTGATCTTATCTTCCAGCAGGAGATTAAAACGCACCGGGATTTTCGGTATAGCTTCCTTTTTTATTTCTTCCGGCTTTAAACCCTGCTCCGCCAGAAGGTTGTCAGTCATATATTCAATGATTGAGTTGGTTGAGATAGCCACGGGTACGTTTTTTAACTGCTCTGGCTTAGTAATGCCGGAGTTGGGCGAAGATAAAATGGCGAATCTGCCTTCCTTGCCGGTTTCACCAAGACTCATTGACACTATCTTTACCGGTGCTCCGCTGTTATGCAGGGCCGCTACTGCCAGGATATCCCCCACTGCCCCGTCAATTTCACCAGCCCCAATAGCGCTGTCCCTCTCAACCGCGCTTTCGAAACGAATCAGCTCTACATTAACACCCTCAGACTGGAAATATCCCTTTTCCGCCGCTACATAGAAAGGCAGGGAATCAGAGATAGGCAGCAGCCCAATCTTCATTTTATCCTCTTTTTGGGCATTGCAACCGGTAAAAAGAATTAAGATCAGGATCAGTATAAAAAATAAATACTTTTTGTTTCTCATAAATCCCCCTCCTTTTCAACAAAACAATTCAACTTCCAACGCTCATGATCCTGCCGCAGCTAAAAAAAACAAGATCACAGTTCTTAGCTAAGGGTTTATAAAAAAATAACCCTGTTCACGCTGAACAGGGCTTCAAAAAGAATCTACTTTATAGCCTGAATTATCTCCTCTTTCAGGCCTTCGTATTTAGCAAGCCATTCGAGTCTTTCCTGGCGCAGTTTATTTACGCGTTGCTGGTAGTCTGCGGCACTGAAGTAACTAACTGGGTTATATTCAGAAATATCAATTTCAGGCACCTCGACGGGAACCTCGTAGCCCCAGTCTGGATCATGGGTCCATTTAATTGTTCCCTTGGCCAGGTGCTTCATGATAGTAGTTGATACCTTGATAGAAATCTTTTTCCCCGGCTTATTTCCCTCAATACCAACACTTCCGGTATTTAAAAGGTAACACTCCATGTCTGGATTATTTTTCAGGATTTCCAGCAGCTTGTTACCCTCGTAATACTCCCTGCCGATAATAAAGGGGTTGGTGCCAACCTCCCGCTTGGATTCTCCGGCATGAGTCGGATCCCCCGCGGATGTTTCAATAGATTCACCAAGCATAAAGTAAGCGGCTGCCTGCTCAGCGTTTAATTTTGCTACTGCGGGGATAATATCATCCCTTCTGGTAATGAAAATGATCCTGTTGGCCTTATCCAGGTCCACCCTGTTATCAGTCTTTGCCACTTCACTGCGCAGGATCACACACCTGCCGTTTGAAGTGAGTTCATTGTTATCAAAAAGTACCGATCCGTCATCAGTTACTTTCACGTTTTCAAGAATGGCGTTATGTGAGGTGGCGGCATCATAAAGAACTTTTTGTGATGTGTCCAGTCCCTCTGTTTTAATATAAAATCCGTTTTCGGTGCCGTAGCAGTACCCGGCGTTGTCCATCATGACCATATCATCCTGCCTGATGATCACTCTCTCTTCGCCCTGCAGGCCGTGGTCGTGTATGGTCAGCGTTGATTTACCCGTACCGCTGAGGCCGAACATGATAAAACCGGTATCTTCAAGGTTTCCTTTCGCCGTACGGACTCGCAAGACTTTGCTGCCGGCGTGAAAACCTATCCCGCAGCGCTTTTTCCATACATAAAGGGCCATTCTTAAAAAGGACTTTTTGACCTCTCCGAAATAGTCTGTTCCCAGTATGTAGGTCACGCCCGCTTCCGGATGGACAAAAATAAGCCGCTCCGGCCATTCAGGAACAAAAATGCTGGTCAAATCCGGTTCTTCTTTATAGACCACGGGATCGAACAGCATATTGTACCACATGAAGGGGATGCGGGCACATTCCTTGGTTATGTACAGTCTGCAGTTAAATTTAAAATTAGGGTGGTTGCCAAGCTGGCGTTCAAGGCTGATTACTTCTCTGTTTTTTAAGTATTCATGTACTTTTGAGGCAACTTCCTTTTCCCTGGCAAGAGGTATACCGTGCTGATCCACACCAAGATAGTCCCCGGCCAATATGAAAGTATTCTTGGCGCTTCTGTTCCTGACCTTGGAAATAAAACTTGCGCTGCCAAAATTTTGAGTTTTTTCTTCAGGGCGGGCTAATTCCCTCAGCTGAATTATTGACGGGTTAATCATCATGCTTGCAGCTTGAACTGGTTGTATAAACGGATGCAATTTGAATTGTTCCCCCTCTATAATATAGTGTTCAGCATTATGGATTCAGTATACAACATATTTAATAATTTACAATGCCGTTCAACCTCAAAAAAGCTCTGTTCACTGGCTAATTTTGCCCATTCCGGTTTGCTCGCGCCAAGACAGTATGTCAAAAAGGCATTATTAATGCTCATTTAAAAATCTTTTTTCCTTTATAAGCTATACTGTTCAGTAACTCTGCTTAAAATCCGAAAACCAAAGCGAATAGTAATGCAGCCTATAGTTGAAGCATTTTTACCAGCCTGGCAATAATCTTAATGAGTATATCCGATTTTATGTGGGCAAAGTATCATTATACTTTGATAATTTATTGTTAAATCAATATATTGTTTTTTTAAGGAGGGCTGGCCAAAATGGCATTAAGAGTAGGAATCAACGGTTTCGGACGGATTGGACGCAATGTTTTCAGAGCGGCTATGCAGAGAGAGGATATGGAAATCGTCGCCGTTAACGACCTTACCAACGCCTGTACCCTGGCTCATTTACTTCAATATGACTCTGTGCACGGCATCCTTCAAGCAGATATTTATGCCAATGAGGAAAGAGAACTCAAGGTAAATGGCAGGGACATCAAGGCTTTCGCCATACCGGACCCCGGCGCGATTCCATGGGGTGACTTTGGAGTTAAGGTAGTGATTGAGTCCAGCGGACGTTTCACAGATCGTGAAAGCGCCGCCAAGCACTTAACGGGCGGCGCTCAAAAAGTGGTTATAAGCGCCCCTGCAAAAAACGAGGATATCACAATCGTCATGGGGGTTAATGAGGATAAATATGATCCGGCTCTACACCAGATTATTTCAAACGCGTCCTGCACCACCAACGGACTGGCCCCGGTGGTAAAAGTAATCCACAGGGAATTTGGCATTGTGCGGGGCTTGATGACCACTGTGCACTCCTATACCAACGATCAGCAGATACTGGACCTGCCGCATAAGGATCTGAGGCGTGCCCGTGCCGCGGCAATGTCCATAATACCGACGACCACAGGAGCAGCCAAGGCGGTAGCGCTGGTTATACCAGAATTAAAGGGTAAGCTTAACGGTCTTTCCATGCGGGTGCCAACTCCAAATGTTTCCGTGGTGGACCTTGTTGCAGAATTAGCCAGGCCTGCCCATGCAGAAGATATAAACGCCGCTCTCAAAGCTGCGGCGTCGGGTGAATTAAAAGGGATACTTGAGTATTGTGAACTGCCCCTGGTATCAAAGGACTTTAACGGCAATCCCCATTCCTCAATAGTTGACAGTATTTCTACAATGGTCGTTGAGGGCAGTCTGGCCAAGGTTGTGGCCTGGTATGACAACGAATGGGGTTACTCGAATAGAATTGTGGACCTGGTGGCTTATATAGGTAGAAGTGGTTTTTAAGATCGAAAAATATGTATATTTTATTTTTACACTGTACATAATAGGAATACTCCGCTTTGGTGAGTTCTATCTCTCCCCGTCCAGCGCAAGCTGGACATTTTTTTTGGCTTTTTGGGGGATTTACAAGTCGTAAACTTGACCTTGACGTGCTTTCAAGCTTAAGTTATAATTTTATCTGCATGATTTACGGGATGTAGCGCAGTTTGGCTAGCGCGCCTGCCTTGGGAGCAGGAGGCCGGGGGTTCGAGTCCCTCCATCCCGACCAGGCCCCATGGTCAAGCGGTCTAAGACACCGCCCTTTCACGGCGGTAACCCGGGTTCGAATCCCGGTGGGGTCACCATTTGGGACGTGAGAAGTGGGACGTGAGATGCCCACAATGAAAATATACAGTATCGGGGCCATTGGCTCAATTGGTAGAGCAGGCGACTCTTAATCGTCAGGTTGTAGGTTCGAGTCCTACATGGCCCACCAAGGACGATAAAAGGCAAGGCTTCCGTTGGTTGGAGGCGCTTGCCTTTATCAATCATAAAGATTATTTATTCTTTGAATGCTTTAATATGTCTCCGTCAAAATATTATATAAGTGAGATCATACATCATTGGTACTATGCTTTCTTTAAGGTTAATAAAAACTCTTCACCGCTCGTCTCAACAGTAATATCCCATTTCCTGCTTTGTGCCAACCTGGTTATATTATCCCTGGCCGCGGCAGTATCGACTATAACCTGAAAGGTTCCCCGGCCTAGCTGTTCTATCTCCCTTTTAGTTATTAAAACCGGCTCTGGACATAAAAGACCTCTAGCATCCTTGACTTCCACCAGTAGTCACCCCCTGCCTTACCGGTAGTCCTTTAGTATTCAAAAAGGCTAGCAAAAGAATTATGGCAAAGCCAATAATTACTGCAATCTGACCAGTAACAGCAACGCCCTTGGTACTTGCGGCCAGACCAAAGTTATGGGCGAAAGCGGCGCCAGCTATAAGTCCAAGTACTGTAACCGCCGAATCAGTGTTTCCCTCAGAAGCGGAAACAAGCTGCCTTAGAGGACAACCACCAAGCAGAACCGAGCCAAAACCGCCTAGAGCCATACCCAGGAAGTTCCACAAACCATCGCTGTGCGCGATAGGCTGGTTTGCAAATCCCAGATTAAAACTACCAAGCGCAAGGTTGCCGATCAAGGCTACCACTAAGATGGTGAAAAAGCCGTAAAGAAGGTAAAACTCTCCAAACAGAATGGAGTCCCGTATCCCACCAACAAAACAGAAGCGGGTACGCTGCGCCAGTATACCCATTATCAGACCTGCAATCAATGCTACGATAAGGGGTGCGTGCATAGAACCAGGACCCTGCTCGCTGAAGAATATATAGGCCGGCCTGGCTAAGAGAAGAGCCAACAGAGCCACAAAAAGCATTGGGAAGAAATAACCGTTGGTTTTGTTTTGAGGCGTTGCTCTGCCAAGTGAAAATCCCTTCCGCAAGAAAACAATTCCTATTAAAACTCCAGCTATAAGGCCAACCAACCCAACTATTGCGTTGAGGTCACCTGCCGCAATCCTTAAAACCATACGCAACGGGCAACCAAGAAAGACCAGCATACCGATCATTACAAAAAACGCCAGGATAAATCTGGTGAATGAATTGGAACCTCCCAGAGATCTATACTCCCTGGTAAATAGCGATGTAACAAAGGCTCCCAGCACCAACCCAATAATTTCAGGACGGATGTACTGCAATGTGTTTACCCGGTGTAAACCTAAACCTCCGGTAATATCGCGCAAAAAACAGGCTATGCAAAACCCCATGTTGGGCGGGTTGCCCAGTTTAACCAGTGCCAGTGCCATCAATGCAATAAGCGCACCGGCAATTACAATAAAAACATTTCTTTTCAACAAACAGGCCTCCTTTTTTATTCTTTATATAAAAAAATTTCACCCCCTTTTATGGATAGGGTGAAATTCAATATTTATATATTAATATCCTTCATAACAACTATTTGATTATTTTATATAACTAGCATTCCAAATAAGAGATATTTTTGATACTCGCTTTCTTAAATCCACCCCAGGTCGTGATCAGACACTTGGCCTGTTAATACTGGCCACCTTTCCTTTTTTCTTTTTGGCAGACGCCCTACCTGTGTCCCATACCTCCTGGTAACCTGTCTTAGTTGTCTCGGGCTGGCCACACGACTTTAAGTTTTCATTGCTTTTATTCTCATTTTTCAACTTTGCACTTCCTCTTTTAATTTTTCATTTAATATATGTTACCCAGGGTTTCTTAAAATATTTTCTTTCACTACTGGCCATTAGCGCACATTGCGGGCGCTGTGTTCAGTTATCGCCAGCAGATATTTTCAGTTTTCTGGATTATTGACAGGTTAGTTTCATTGTGCTATATTAATCTATGCGGTTTGAGGTTAAGAAACATTTATATGCGGCAGTGGCGGAATTGGCAGACGCGCAAGATTCAGGTTCTTGTGCCCGTACGGGTGTGAAGGTTCAAGTCCTTTCTGCCGCACCATACTTATAGAAAATCTCCTGTGTGAGATAAAAAACACAGGAGATTTTTGTTCTTATAATATAGCTTGAAACAGCCTGGAAACGAAGTAAGTAACAGCGGCCAGACAAAAACCATATCCTATTACTCTTTCTATTTCCGTGTCATCTTTCTCCAGCCAGCATAGTAACTTTTCGATAATGCAAAAATCAGTTTTCAAATCTATCATGGCTCTATCTTCTCTCCAGACTCTTTCCATAAGATGATTCTCCCTTCTGATGCGTACATATGTTTGTGTTTATATTATAATCGAACATTAGTTCTGTCAAGTATTATTTTCAATTTATATTGGAATACTTATTCCTGAATTCTAAATCTAAGGAGGTGGATTTCTGTGGCCCAAGTAAAATGTACGGTCACTGAGTGCAATTTTAATAAGGATGTGCTTTGCAGCGCTCCAATGATTGAGGTTACACGCAACCACATTCAAAGCGCCGCCAAGTCCGATCAAACCAAATGTGAAACTTTCAAGAAAAAGTAGTTTAAAGAACCAGCCGCAAAAAGGCTGGTTCAATTATTGTTGTCACATTTTAAAAACCCTCAAAATAAACTATTTTACCTGGGGGTGATTAAAATTGACTATGCTGGCTAATGGAATATTTGAAGGAGGCGGCGTAAAAGCGCTTGCCATGCTTGGCGCCCTCTGCGAGGCAGAGAGAAGAGGTTATACCTGGGTTAATGTCGCAGGCACCTCTGCCGGGGCTATCATTGCCTCATTTGTGGCAGCGGGTTATACATCTTTGGAAATCAAGGAACTGGTGTGGAGTCTTGACTTCAAACAATTCAAGGACAAGGACTGGCTTGGGCAGATTCCTTATGTGGGACCTGCTCTGAGACTCTGGTTCAAAAACGGCCTGTATAAAGCAGGTTTCCTTGAAAAATGGGTCAGGTGCAACCTGGCCGCTAAAGGGGTACAAACTTTCAAGGACCTTGTCCTTAAAGACTTTGCAAACGATTCAAAATGCCGCTATAAGTTAGTGGTTATAGCCACTGATGTATCCAGGCGGAAGCTTTTGAGACTGCCTTATGACATGAAAGATTACAATATCAACCCCGATGACCTTGATGTAGCCGCTGCCGTGAGAATGAGCGCCAATCTGCCATTCTTTTACGAGCCATACACTCTAACATATTCTGATAACAAGAAATACAAACGATATAGCTACATAATAGATGGTGGAGTTTTGAGCAATTTCCCAGTCTGGATTTTTGACGGGGAAAAGATGCCGTCCTGGCCCACCTTTGGTTTTAAGATAGTAGAACCTGAAGACAGCGTCCCCTACCGTTTCTATAACCCATTTGACCTTTTTAAAGCAACGCTGACAACCATGCTTGAAGCGCACGACAGGCTTTTTGAACTGGATCCCAAGAGCAGTGTCCGGACAATTTCCATACCCTCTCTCGGGGTTAAAACAACTGACTTTGACACAATTGACAAGCAGAAGGAAAACCTGTTTCTGTCCGGCACGCAGGCGGCTAGTAACTTCTTTGAGGGCTGGAATTTTGAGTCCTACAAAATGCTTTATTATAACCCTATCTTGTCGAACCAGCTTCCGGTCAAAACACACCGTTAAAAATGTTTGACATTTCACTGTCTCAAAGTTAATATTATTTCATAATTATTACCCCAAAGGTCACACGATTTTTATTACCGGTGAAGCTGCGAGACAGCTTTAATTTTTTTACAAGGAGGCTATGCCAATGCTTGCAAAAATAAAAAAAGATGATTCCAAAGGCAACAGGATCATCGTCACCGTCCTGGGTCCCGACCGGGTTGGAATTATCGCCGGCGTAGCACAGGTGCTCGCTTCCAATAAGATAAACATCCTGGACATCAGCCAGACCATCCTTCAGGAATTCCTGGTAATGGTTATGGTGGCAGACATGAGCGAAAGCACCAGGGATATGGTTGCGCTTAAAGAGAAACTGGCCGAAAAGGGCCGGGAGATCGGTGTCAGGATTGATGCCCAGCACGAAGACGTTTTTAACTTTATGCACAGGCTATAACCGGGGAGGCTATTTCATGCTCACTTTACAGGAAATTTTAGAAACTATAAATATGGTTCAGGAGGAAAACCTGGATATTCGCACGATTACCATGGGCATTAGCCTGCGGGACTGCTCTGATCCCAATCCACGCGCCGCCAGGCAAAAAATCTACGACAAAATAAACAGACTGGCGGGAAACCTGGTCAGAACAGGTGAAGAAATAGAAAGAGAATACGGTCTCCCTATTGTCAATAAAAGAATATCTGTAACACCTATAGCTATTGTGGCAGAAAGCAGTGATACTGATAATTTTGTAGACTTTGCCAGGACCCTGGACGAAGCAGCGTGCGCAGTAGGTGTAAACTTTATAGGGGGATTCTCCGCCCTCGTACACAAAGGCTTTACAAACGCAGATCACAAACTGATTGACAGTATCCCGGAGGCACTGGCCTCAACCGGGCGAGTTCGTTCCTCAGTTAACGTG
>CAZIYV010000046.1:17027-22779 GCA_964543575.1 uncultured Pelotomaculum sp. | reverse complement strand
TTGGTCACCCCGTCACGGATAGCCTCATTCATGGCGTCTTTCAGCGTTTTGCTGCCCTCTGAGACAGGTATCACCTCAGCCCCCAGCAGGCGCATTCTGTAAACATTCGGGCTCTGCCGCCTGATATCTTCCTCACCCATGTATACGGCGCATGACAGCCCAAACAGCGCGGCTGCCGTCGCGGTGGCTACACCATGCTGGCCTGCTCCGGTCTCGGCGATCACTCTCTTTTTACCCATGCGGCGGGCTAAAAGAATCTGCCCGATAGTGTTGTTGATCTTGTGGGCGCCGGTATGGTTGAGATCTTCCCTTTTAAGGTAGATCCGGGCGCCGCCGCAGTGTCTGGTGAGCCCCTCGGCGAAGTAAAGCGGCGAAGGCCTGCCGACGTAGTGTTTGAGGTAATACTCCAGCTCTCTGACAAATTCAGGTTCCTCTTTTATATCCCGGTACGCCCGCTCCAGTTCCTCCAGCGCCGGCATTAAAGTCTCCGGCACGAAACGCCCCCCGTAGCAGCCGTAATAGCCCCTGCTGTCAGGAAAAACGTCTTTGGCATAATTCATAAGTTATCACATCCCTTTAGCCCATTGAAGGCACAGCTATTATTAAAAATCCCGGAAATCGGTCAGTTTTATTAAACCCTGGCCCGGCTCGTCACAGCGCATCAATGCTTCTCCCACCAGTGCCGCGTGCACGCCGCTGTCTTTCAGCCGCAAAATGTCATTCTTGTTTTTGATCCCGCTTTCTGAAACAACTGTAATTTTGTTTAAATCGATCTGGTCCAGCAGGTCGAAAGTCACGTTCAAATCGGTTTCAAAATTGTTCAGATTGCGGTTATTTATCCCGATAATGTCCGCGCCTGACGACAGGGCCTGGCTGAGCTCCTGTTCATTATGCGCTTCTACCAGGCAGGACAGGCCCAGACTCCCGGCCAGTTCTGCCATCTCCATTAGCAGAGGAGGGGGAAGCGCGGCCACGATTAAAAGCACGGCGTCGGCGCCCAGGGCGCGGGTCTCGTAAACCTGGTAGGGATCTATGATGAAATCCTTCCTTAAGACAGGAATACTTACCATTCTTTTGACTGAGGCAATGTGGCTCGGATGACCCAGAAAATATTTTTTCTCGGTGAGCACCGATATGGCGGCAGCGCCGGCCAGTTCGTACGCCCTTGCTATTTTTACCGGATCGTAATTCTTACTGATGATGCCTTTAGACGGAGACGCTTTTTTGGTCTCGGCGATAACCGTAATCTCACCGGGGCGGCGTATGGACGGCGCCAGCGGCCGCGGCGCGGGCAGGCCAGGCATTGCCTCTTTTAATTCGTCAAGTGAAACTATATTTTTACACCACGCCAGTTCCGCCCTTTTATAGGCCAGTATTTCAGCCAGGATCATTGGGAAACCGCTTCTTTGGGCGACAGGCGCCTGGTGGTTTCAATCAAATCTTTCAGCTTACGCATGGCGGCCCCGGAGTCAATACTTGACGCGGCAATTTCCAAACCCTCTGAAATCCCACGGGCTTTACCGCCCGCCACCAAACCCAGAGCCGAGTTTAACACAACCACGTCACGGCGCGGGCTTTTCTCACCCTCCAGGATCAGGCGGGTAATATCAGCGTTTTCTTTAGGTGATCCGCCGGCTAAAGTGGCAACCGGGGCATATTCAAAACCGAACCGGGCAGGGTCCAGAGTGCCTTTGCGCACAGACTCCCCTTTAACTTCACAGATAACGGAAGTACCGGCCAGGGAAATCTCATCCAGGCCTCCGGCGCCATGAACCACAAACGAGTGGGACGAGCCCAGTCTGGCCAGCACCCTGGCCAGGACCTCGGTAAGCGGCGGGCTGTAGACACCCAGCACCTGCGCCCTGGCGCCGGCGGGATTGGTCAACGGACCGAGAATGTTAAAAATAGTCCTGATCCCTATTTCGCGGCGCGGGCCGGAAGCATAACCCATGGCACGGTGCAGCGCCGGCGCAAAAAGAAAAGCTATACCTGTTTGATCCAGGCACTCCTCCATAGCGGCATGGTCCAGGTCAACCCTGACTCCCAGTTCCTCCAGCACATCAGCGCTGCCGCTGCGGCTGGACACCGAACGGTTGCCGTGCTTGGCGACAGGCATCCCCGCCCCTGCCACCACAAAAGCCGCTGTAGTTGAAATGTTAAAAGTTCCTGAGCCGTCGCCCCCTGTGCCGCAGGTATCCACCAGAACAGGGTGTTTTGATTTGACTGTCGTTGACAGGTGTCTCATCACCCTGGCAAAACCGGTGATCTCCTCTACCGTTTCACCCTTCAGGTGCATGGCGGTAAGCAGGGAGGCAATCTGGGCGGGGCTGGCCTCTCCCTTCATAATCTGTTCCATTACGGCGACCGCCTCTTCTTCCGCCAGGTGCCGTCCTGAAACCACTTTCCTGATAGCTGTCTTCATAACTCCACTCTCCTCCTCTCAACTCGCTCAACTAATTATTGTAGGATTAACATCATGTTGCACTATTTGCTTTCAGACTTCTAAAAAATTTTTTAATATGTTGTGCCCGTGCTCGGTCAGGATCGATTCCGGGTGAAACTGCACCCCCTCCACACGGTACAGCCGGTGGCGCAGCCCCATGATCTCGCCTTCCCCGGTCCATGCGGTGACTTCCAGGCAGTCAGGCAAACTGTCCGGATCGACTATCAATGAATGGTACCTGGTGGCGGTAAAAGGGGACGGTATATCACGGAAGAGCGCCCTGCCGTCATGTTGGATGGGCGAAGTTTTTCCGTGCATCAGCCTGGCTGCCCGCACCACCAGGCCTCCAAAAGCCTGGCCGATGGCCTGGTGACCCAGGCAAACCCCCAGGATGGGGATCACGCCGGCAAAACGTTCAATCACCGCCAGGGATATGCCGGCCTGGTCAGGCGAGCAGGGACCCGGCGAAATGACAATGGCTTCCGGCTGAAGCTCCTCTATTTGCTCGCAGGTAATCTTATCATTGCGAATAACCTTTACCTCCCTGCCCAGTTCGCCCAGGTACTGGACCAGGTTGTAGGTGAACGAGTCGTAGTTGTCGATCATCAAGATCACCTAGATCGCCTCCTCCAAAGTTTTCAACAGCACACGCGCTTTACTCATTGACTCCTCGTACTCCCGCTCCGGATCAGAGTCGGCCACGATCCCCGCCCCCGCCTGGACGTAAGCGTTACCCTCGTGGATAAGCACGGTCCTGATCGCTATGGCGGTATCCAGGTTCCCTGAAAAACCCAGGTAGCCGATAGCCCCGCCGTATATACCCCTTCTGTCCGGCTCCAGTTCAGCTATGATCTCCATAGCCCGCACCTTGGGCGCGCCTGACAGAGTGCCTGCCGGAAAGCAGGCCTTGAGGGCGTCAAAACAACTCTGGCCCTGCGCCAGCCTGCCCCGCACATTAGAGACCAGGTGCATGACGTGTGAGTATTTTTCCACTTCCATAAACCTTTTCACCCTGACACTGCCTGTTTCACACACCCTGCCCAGGTCGTTCCGCCCCAGGTCCACCAGCATCAGGTGCTCGGCCCTCTCTTTTTCATCCTCCATTAAATCCCTGGCAAAATCCTCATCTGCTGCTAAGTTCTCACCCCGCGGCCTGGTGCCGGCAATAGGACAGGTCTCCACCACCGCGTCCTCCACTTTCACCAGCATTTCGGGAGAAGACCCCACCACCACCAAATCGCCGAAATCCAGGTAGAAAAGGTAGGGGGAAGGATTCAAAGCCCGCAGTTTCCGGTAAACGTTAAAAGGTTCGCCGGCAAAGGGCACCCGCAGCCGCCGCGACAGTACCACCTGCAGGATATCGCCGGCCGCGATGTACTCCTTGGCGCGCTTAACGTTTTCCATGAATTCCGTGCGGCTCATGTTTGCTTCAGCCGCCCTGCCGGCCTCAGGCCGCTTCGTGCTTCTGTTCTCAAACGGGATGCTGTTTTTCAGCGCCCCTATAACCTTTTCAATCTGTTCTGTAGCCTGAGTGTACGATCTTTCCGGCTCAGCGCCGGGCTGGCTGTTAACAACAATGATCAATACCTGCCGGACATGGTCAAAGATCAGGACAGTACCGGCAAAAACAAAGCAGCAGTCTGGAAGGCCCGGTATGCCCTCGCCTTGCGGCATCTTTATATCCTCGATAAAACGCACCAGATCATAGCCGATGTAACCCACCGCGCCGCCAAAGAAGCGGGGCAAACCTGGCCTCAAGTAAACTTTGAAGGCGGAGACAATTCGCTCCAGGTTTTCCAGCGGCATACCGGCACAGGTTTCCTGCCGCCCGTCTCTGCTAATCAGGGACTCCGCTCCCCTGGAGACAAAGGTGAGGAAGGGATCAAAACCTATGAATGAGTACCTGGCCAGGTTCTCACCGCCTTCGACACTTTCCAGCAGGTAGGCCGGGCTCTGCGGCGCGATTTTTTTATAGATGCTGGTAGGTGTGTCAAGATCGGCGCTGATCTCACAACTGACCGGGATCAGATTGTAGGTCCCGGCCAGGGAAAGGTATTCGTTCCTGCCTGGAGTAATCAATTATATTCCCCCCCAAAAATAGATAAACCGGCACTCAAATGAGCGCCGGCAATTTTTCTCAAAATGAAAAACCCGATCTCACCTCAGCTAAGCTCAACTATTACTCTACTCAACTAACTCTGCTCTAATAGATTTGTATTTAAAATAACATAGTGGACAAAATGCCGTCAAGCATTTTTTTCTTTTACAACCATAACAGGACAATCAAGACTGGCTACCAGGTGAGCGGAAACACTGCCCATCAAGAAGCGTTTAACCGCGTTACGGCCGCGGGCGCCGACAATAACCAGGTCAAACTTGTTATCCAGGGCAAACCGCTCAATAGTATTAGCCACTGTACCCTTGAGCAGGTGAGTAACCACCAGCACACCCGCCTGTTCTGCCAGTGCCACAGCATGGTCCAGATCATCCCGGTGAGACGTGCCTTCCTGTAAGATTCCGCTGCTCTCCGGCAGTTCCGGCAAATTCACCGCCATCACCACATTCAGCGCGGAACCGTACTTCTGGCAAAGATCTATGGCTATATTTAAAGCCTTCACCGCGTAAATGGAACCGTCGTAGGCGACCAGTATATTCTTAAACATGTCGGGCCTCCGGATAGGAACGTACTAACGTAATTATAATCCCGCTATCCAGATTATGTCAAAGCATTATTTCACGGCTCATTCCAGCTCCAGTGTGTCCAGATCGATGCTATCCAAAAGCTCCTTCAGCTTTTTTAATTCCTCAAAATTCAAGGTGACACCCTTGCCCATTTTTTCGTGTTCCGGCGCCCAGTCGCGGATGTCTATCTTGGGTTTGCGCTCGTTCCAGCTCACCAGGTTGATTTCTTTCTGCCAGCCTTTAGAGCCTTCCGACAGTACACACAGGTTGCGGGTGATTTCGTATTTTATTTCAGCCATGATATGGTCTCCTTTCTATATAATATTACTGTCACTCATCTTACACCGGGTTTAATAATATCCTGATTCTTATATGTTAGGCACACCGTATTCCTGTAGTATTTGTCACATCAATACTATTATGACGGGTTGATGGCAAAGGTGGCGTCGCTCAAGTCGCAGACGTTTATGTTAGCATTGCAGGTGACCCTGACCTTGTAATCCTCACCGGCCGCCTGGGAGGCTGGCATGGTCCAGCTGTATGATCCGGATTCAAGGTAAACGCTGCTGACTATGGTGTACTGGTACACGCCTCCCTTATAAAGTGAGATCCTGGCGTCAGATGAGC
>CAZIYV010000046.1:0-16927 GCA_964543575.1 uncultured Pelotomaculum sp. | reverse complement strand
TCGTAGACGTTTATGTTAGCGTTGCAGGTGACCCTGACCTTGTAGTCGTCACCGGCCGCCTGGGAGCCTGGTATGGTCCAGCTGTATGATCCGGATTCAAGGTAAACGCTGCTGACGATGGTGTACTGGTACACGCCTCCCTTATAAAGTGAGATCCTGGCGTCAGATGAGCAGCCTTCACCGGCGTAACTCCACGTGATCTCTCTGGTTGCCCCAGCCTGCCAGACTTCCCCACCGTTAGGCGAGATGACGGTTATGGGTTTACTGATGGTGAAGTCGGCGTCGCTCAAATCGTAGACGTTTATGTTAGCGTTGCAGGTGACCCTGACCTTGTAGTCGTCACCGGTTGCCTGGGAGCCTGGTATCGACCAATTGTATGATCCCGTAGCGAGAGGAACGCTACCAACAATTGTATATTGATAAACACCGCCTTTGTAGAGGGAAATTCTAGCGTCTGATGAGCAGCCTTCTCCGGCGTAGCTCCAGGTGATCTCTCTGGTTGCACCGGCCTGCCAGCGCTCTCCGCCATTGGGGGACGTGATTCTGATAGCGTAAGGAAATTCAACTGTGGTGAAACTAAAGCTATAATCATCTGCCAGAGAGTTGCCGGACCTGTCTTTTACCGCTCCGGCAGGTACATATACCGCATAATTTACACTATAACTGAGGTCATTTACGGGATCTATGGTAAGGATATCTTCGTTGATGCTGTATGTACAGTCAACCACCGAATCGCTGGCGATATTTTTCATGTAGATTTCACTGAAGTATACACTTTCAACAACAGTTTCACTAAATGCAACATAAACTTTAGCGTTTACGGAAACACCAGTAGCGCCATTTGCTGGATCTGTACTCTTAACGATTGGCGGGGTGGTATCACCACTATCGCTGTCTACACTGAGCATATTGCCCCCGGCGTCATAGGTGTAAGTGATCTTCTGGCCGTTTGGATATGTGACCGAGGTGAGACGGTTCAGTTCGTCGTATATGTATGTGGCTGCGCTTACAGGTAAGGATGTCAATAGAAAGATGAGGAGGAAAAGAATAATTCTGACGTAAAAAACGTTTCTGTACATTGTTTTCACCTCGTTAGTTGCCATAATTTTTTTAAACACATTGGTTTCCTTTAAATTCCTAGTTGTGAGTGTTTTCTGTGTAATAAGGGTGATTACAGTTTAAATCTTTGCCTTGTCAAAAGGATTAACTTTAATTACACTAATAAAGCTTTGAAAGAGAAATTAGTGCCTTATACTTCCTTCTGAAACATTATAATAACACAGATTAATGTTTAATTATTTTATTTGCAAATTGGATAAATATTTGCAGACCATAATCATTTCTTTCTTCCAAATACCTAGTCTTAGCTCTGATAATTTCTTCTAACATTTCATTCTTATTAAGAAGTTTTGCCAACCCTACTGCATTCATCGCTAAACGATGTCGAAAAGGAGATAATAACCAAGCATCTGGATCATCACGCATTATGATATCAAATATTGTATTCATATCCTTATATTTATCAATATATGGCAAAGCCGCCTCAACAATCATCTTACATATGTCACTTGCAACAAATTCTAAATCATCTAATTCCTTGACTGTCCATCTCTTTTGGACTCCTTTTGTAAGATTTCCTAACTCAACTCCAATCGTTGAAGTTGAATTTTTTTCATTTTCTTTTAGTAACATATTATTTTCATTTATCATTTCCTCTAATTTGTCAAAACGTATACTAACACTAACAGTAACATCAAAATCATTAGCGTGGTTTATAAAATGTAAGTGAATCATGCCTCTACCAACATTTAAAGGTTTCCAAAATGACTGCCCATATAACCTTCTGTAAAATCCATAATTGGCTAAAAAATCTAAAACTCTTTTAAGTAGGACTTTTTTTAATTCTTTCTTATCAGTCAAAGAGGACTCACCCCACATTATTAGGAATAGCTTTTTATTTATTCCTGACAAAAGATACAAAACCTTTTTAAAGTTATATATTCAGATTTCAAACTCTTAAGGTACTCTTTCTATTATTGTAATAATTTTTACATTCTGTCCTATTAAATCACCAGCGTTACTACCAACCAAAATACCCCCTTCAGTTTCAATAAAAATATCTTTTGCAATTTGCATTGCATTTCTTGTAGCGTTTCCAGACTTTACTTCAATAGCAATTAAATTATCATTAATATCTCTTATTAAATGGTCTGTTCTCCTTATCCCTTGTGGAGTACGTACACTTACTTGACTGCCAATAATTTTAGAGCCTTGACCAACCAGTCTCTCCGCAACAATTAACTCAGCTGCTTTACCTGCTGCCCTGTTTTGAGCAAGTATCCCTGCACGTATTTGTTTACTTGCCCCACCTGCATTCCCAGAGATTATTATGGGTGTTTCTTCAATCTCAATCTCCTGTAAATTTTTTATAGCTTCCTTTTTAGCATCTAAATTATAACTCTCCCCTTCTGCAATAATTAACTCATTTAAAACATAGAACTCTCTTTCATATTGATTCTTTTTATATAATGCATATAAGTCAATAGTCTCATGCTCTAAAAGACAGTTATTATTCTTAACAACTTGTAAATAAATCCTGTGTGGCAATGATAGATAATATTGATAAGCATCTTCATAAGAATCAAATCTTTCAAAATATTTGGAGTAAACCATCGGATAATCGACTCGATAATTTGATATACTAAACCCCATAGGATCAACATAATTCACCGGATTCCCTTCACAGTATATATACCTGTTCTGTGACTGCGGGTTGGTGATTACACCCAGGAGCGTGTCCGGGCTAATGAACCTCTTAGCAACCGGGTTGTAGTATCTAGCTCGCATGTAGTACAAGTCATAGGCATCGGTCATAACGCCGTCGCGCCCGTTGAACAGGAACGGAGTAGTTATGTTACCGCTGCGGTAGAGCAGTTCGCCGTAAGGGGCGTAGCGGAAGCAGTCGGTCACATTGCCGCTCTGGTCCGTCAGGGCTATGGTGCTGCCCAGATGGTCGAAATGGTAACTTCGGTAGTCACCTCCGGTTTCCTGGCCAATCAGGCCTAGACCGTAAACAAAATAGGTCTTTGTATTTTCTTCATCGGTTTGAATCAGCACCTGGCTTAGGGGAGCGTTCGGATTAATTGTATAACTGGTTTGCTGAACACCATCACTTACACGGACCCTGTTGTTCAGCGCATCATAAGTGTAGCTTGTATTCCCGCCACCGGTCAATCTGCTTCGGGCGTCAAAGGTGAAGTTGACCATGTTTTCGGCCAGCGGCCCTTCTGTCATGTTGCCGTCGGCGTCGTATTGGACATTCTGTCCTTCATAGGTGTCTAAACGGTTATCTGCGGCATAAGTTAGCACCGCGTTGTTTGTGGTGAATGGGTCCGACTCGTTGGTATTGTTGTCTGTCTTGATATTTCCAGCATCGTCGTAGGTGTAGTCGTACCTGTTGATTATGCTTCCATCGGCATAAGTATCTTTCAACTGAGTTAATTGGCCAGCGTCGTTATATTCTCGCGTCTCTACCGTGCCATCGGGGCGGGTGGTTTTGACCAGCCTGCCGTTGACGTCGTAGTCATAATTAGTTATACGGCCTGACCAGTCAGTGACAGTTTTTAATTGGTTGGCGGCGTCATAACCGTATTGAACCTGCCTGCCTCCGGGATAAGTCAGGGTAAGCAGGTTGCCAACAGCGTCATACCCGTATTGTATGATATTGCCCTGAGCATCAGTATATTTAAACAGTCGGTTTAAAGCGTCATATACACGTCCAGTTGTGCCGGTACTGTCTGTGGTAGTAAGAAGGTTTCCATTCTGATCATAAATATAGGAGGTAGTTCCATCCGGGTTGGTGAAACTATTCAGACGACCCGCGTCATCGTATTCATAGGTGGTAATTTGTCCCCGGGCGTTAGTCTTGAGGCTTAAAAGGTTCCTATTGTTATATTCCATAGAGATGGAGCCTGCAGACACAGTTGACTTGCTCCTTAACCTGTCGGCAGAATCATAGTCGAAGCTGACTGTGTTGTTATTAGGGTCGATCAGCGACACCCTGTTTCCGTGTGTGTCAAAGTCCTGACTGCCAATATTATTATTTGCAACGGTAGTTTTATGCAAACTGTTCAGGTCGTTATACTCAAACTGAGTGGATACGCCATTCGAATCGGTGTATTTGGTTAAGCTGCCTAAATTGTCATACTCGTCAAAACTGACGAATTTTCCCAGAGCGTCTGTCATTTTTTTAGGGTTATCTAATTCGTTATAAGTGACTTCCAGCACCTTTATTCCCTTGGCGTCTGTCTTGATGGTCAAAATACCTGCGTCATTGTATTGAAAACCGGTTGTGTTGCCCAAAGGATCTGTTGTTCCGGTGAGCCTGCCCAGAGCATTGTAGCTGCATGTGGTTGTATTGCCGCGGGCGTCGATGATTTTCTCCAGCCGGTTATCCGCGTCATACTTATACTGAGTCATGTTGTTTAAGGCATCCAGCACGCTTTCAAGTTGCCCGTTGCCGTTATAGGAGTAGGTGGTGACAAAGCCCCTGGCGTCGGTTTTGGTTAATATGTTGTGCCGATAATCATAGGTAAAGCTTGTGTTGTACCCCAGCGGGTCGGTCACACCGGTCAGGTTGCCGGCTGGGTCATAGTTCATGGCAGTTGTCTTACCGGCGGTGTCGGTGATGGTATGAAGATAGCCGAAATTATCATAACCGCAGGTGGTGATATTTCCTACCGGGTCAGTCAATGTATACAGCAGGCCGTTCTGATAATCGTATATGGTTGTGCCGGGATCTGGATCAGGAGTTTTTTTGGTGTGCAGCAACCCATTGCTATAAAAGTCGTAGGTAGTAATTCTTCCTAATGGGTCTATTACTTCTTTTAGATTTATATGGTCAGTATCATAAGTTAAAGTCGTAATTTTACTTTTTGCGTTGATCACCTTTACCAGGTTGTTTTTTCCATCATAATCCATGCTTGTTACTTGTCCCGCCGGGTCAGTAATATACTTCAAATTGCCGCTTCCGTCATATTCGTAGTTGGTGGTATGATTGAGGGCATCGGTTACAGATTTAGGGCAGTTATTCGCGTCGTAAGTGAAATTTTCAGTAATGCCGCCCGGATAAGTGATACCAGTGCCGCGATATTTATCATCATAGCTGACGGTGATGGTGTTGCCCAGGGGGTCGGTCATGGCCGTCTGGAGGTTGGCTGTATCGTGGTTAAATGCGGTTTCATTGACGTAACTGTCATACAACCATGCTACCCGGCTGTTACTGTCGTAAGAGTTGATCCAAATCATATTGTCATCGGGATCGATAATTGTGGTCAGTCCTTGCTCGTCGTACTGGTATTGGATGATCCCATCCCGGACATCCTTTACCGCAGCCAGGTTACCGTTGCTGTCATAAGTGTAAACCACACTCCGGCCCGCAGAGTCGGTGACACCGCTAAGGCGGCGGCTGGCGTCATAGGCAAATGTCAGACTGCGTCCGGCAGGCTCGTTAGCTGATGTCAAAAGCCCATCGTAATAGGTCAAGGTGAGGGTATTGTTATTCTTGTCGGTAATGTTAGTCAGTTGCCCGGCGGGATTAAAAATATATTTTATCTGGGTCCTTGAAAGTAAGGATATAGCCGTTGTTTGGCCCTTCGGTGAGGGTTTCAAAACAGCCAGGTGGCCGAATATAGGCGCCGTTGTCTAAAAGAAAGGTATAAACATGCCCGTCGTCGTAAGCGACACTTATACTATTGTCCTGGTTCAAGGTCAGGTGGATATCAAGATTGTTGGTCCAACCCTTGCCCTGGGGACCGGCATAGTCATCCTGAGAGTTGTAAAAGCGAGTGAAATTGAGGTAAGGCCCAATAGAAGGCACAGTTAAGTCGGTATGTTCGAAGATGAAGTTGCCAGTGGAGAGGTTAATAGAGCCCCGGCCAAAGAAACAGTAAGGGCACCTGCCCAGGGTTTCTCTGGAGATGGTTTTACCATCCACAAAATAGGGGTAACTTGCCCCTTCCTGGATCTGCCAGATATCAGAGAAGTCCCATCCTGTGAACGTTGCCATATGAGTCATGTCCCAGGTTGAAAGCGGCGTTCCCTTGCCGGTGTCTGCTTGTCCCGACGTTTCCCTGTCGTAGTAACAAGATGTAGTTGTACCGCCTTTATCAGTGAAATCCTGGTTTCCGATTAAGCCCCCAACATTTTCACCGGATGCTGTGACACGTCCTTTTGAATAGCTGTTTATAAGGGGACTTGTACCATAGCCCAAGAAGCCTCCAACAAAATCAACTCCTGTAACATCTCCATGGGCGTAACAGTCAGTGATAGCCCCGTAATCTTTGCCAGCGAAACCTCCTACATAATCGCCATCTCCCGAGACGTCGCCCAGCGAGCAGCACTGCGATACCACTGTTGAAATATTTTGCCCCGCAAAACCGCCGGAATTATCTCCAGTGTTTGTAACATTTCCGTATGAATAGCATCTTGTTACTATCTGGTTGGGAACTGTATTTTCAGTACCACAAAACCCGAACATACCTCCGGCATAACCGGATCCATGTAACTGAACGTAGCCGTATGACTTACAGTCTTGGACGCCGCCAAAACAAAATCCCGCAAAGCCGCCAACCTGCCCTCGATCACTGCCATAATGGAGAATTACATCACTCTCTGTATAACAATCTGAAATCAGACAGTCCTCATCAAGGAAACCTATGAAACCTCCGGCTATGCTTGTAGCCGAGACATAGCCTGTGGAATAACAGGAACTGATAACTGTATTTTCAAAGCATTTAGTTGCAAAGCCGCCGGCTTCATAACCTGATACACCTCCAGCAGCAGAACAGTTGTTGATGTAGGCTTCAGCATACATTACCAATCCCCCGGCATATTTCCCCGAAATGTTCCCTGTAGCGCTACAGTTGCTGAGAGAAACCCCGTCAAATAACCCATACGCAATGCCTCCGGCTGAGCCTTCCGGCATGGCTGTGACTGTAGCAGAACTAACACACCTGGTAATCTCGCCTATTTCAAAATATCCGACTATTCCACCTGCTATACCGGTGCTCTGAATTGTTCCTGATGAGACGCAATTTGAAAAACTCCCGCTACCAAAACTGTGACCAACAATACCACCTGCCGCCCGGTTCGATACTATCGTTGCGCTGACGTTGCAATCGCTGATGATTGTGCCGAGACCAGTTGCAACTATTCCTCCAACAGTATCACTGGAGGCAATCGTTCCAGTGACACTACAATTAGTAATCGTTCCGTTTTCACTGTAACTTGTTATCGCTCCCGCGCCCCTGGAAACACCTGCAGCATTTATCGAAACATCAATAAAGTTAAGGCTATTGATGGTTCCTCCATTAATCCCTTCAAACAACCCGCCCCGGGTGGAGTGTAAGTTACTTATGGTGTGTCCATTGCCTTCAAATATTCCCTCAAACAACCCATGAGGAGGACCGACCAGTGGAGTCCAATCTGGGACAATTGATAGATCCAGATCCGTCATGAGGATATAATTACCGGACATATCTTGCGATATGTTGCTTAGATCACCTATTGTATATATGGGAATACTGGTCTGCTCACCGGTAGTTTGTAACATGTCCCTGGTTTGCAATTCAGATGTTTCAGCCATGTTTTTAGCCAGGGATTTCAAATTTTCATCCCGTAAGTCAGACTGAAAATTCCTCGTTTCATTGTAGTGCTCATAAATTTGTTTTACTTGCAGGAGCACATCAGCCGGCATCTTATCTGTGTTTGAATATGGTAGTATATTATCATTGCCTGCTATGGCGAAAGATCTGGGGATAATAAATGAGGCTAATAAAAATAAAATAAAGGCAATTAAAAACAATTTAACATATTTTTTAACGCTAATTTTCATTTATTGTGTTACTCCTCCCATAATGCTTAAATGGCCAGATAGCTCAAATACTAGCATTAATACCTTATGTATCCATTACTAGAATTACATGTTATTTCAACATAAATTAACATATACCTGCAAATATTTACTAAAATTTTACAACATCTTCCGACAACAATTAACATGTTTTTCATAATGATTTTTTGCAATGACAATAACCATAGAAAAAAGCCGGCTTTACCGGCTTTCACACTAACTAACTTTGCTACATCTCGAATTAGAATTCCATATCCAGAGGAGAAATCATCTGTTATAAAATAACGTCTTTTCAGCATCTTATCAATATCAATATCGGTGGACAATGCAACCTGTCCCCATTGTCCATAATACTAAATATTCGAATAATTATATTTTCAACTTATGAATTAAAGATGTCATATCACCCGGCAGAGGGGCCTCCATTCGCATGTGTTCCCTGGTGACAGGGTGGTTAAACTCCAGACGCCAACTATGTAAAGCCTGACGATGGATCAGATCTAAACTGCCCCCGTATAGATCATCTCCCATTAAGGGATGGCCGAAATGTCTCATATGAACTCTTATTTGGTGGGTACGTCCTGTTTCTAACCGCAATTTGACCAGACTGCCGCCGGCGAAACGCTGTATTACGGTAAAATGAGTAACCGCTTCTTTACCCTGAGATGTTACTCCAAAGATCAGGGAGCCGTCATCGGGCCGACCGATAGGGAAATCAATTATGCCAGAATCCATAGTAATTCTGTTATGCACCACTGCCAGGTATTCCCTCCGGCACATGCCGTTTTTCATTTGCCCGGCAAGCTGATGACAGATGTAACTGCTTTTGGCGATTAAGATAACTCCGGAAGTATCTTTATCCAACCGGCTGACCGATCTGAATTTACTGTTATGTCCTTGCAGCTGCCAATGATAAATAACGCCGTTAGCCAGGGTGTTCAGAACATGATATGAAAGCGGGTGTACCAGCATATTGGATGGTTTGTTCACTACCAGGATGTGTTCATCCTCAAAGAGAATATCTAGTGGTATATCCTGGGGTATTACCGGCTGATCATCATCCTGATAATTTACCTGTATTAAATCGCCTTCTTTCACAAGCGAATTCAAACGAACCATTTGATCGTTCACCATAAGTCCGTCACAGCGTTTAATCCTTCGTATCTCACCACGGGAAAATTTCAGATGGTTCTTGAGAATCTGCGAGACCTTTTGATTATCATTATCGTTTGTTACCCTGTACTCTATGTGCATATTAATTTAGTTAACTCCATTTACTTACCGTATTATTTTGAAATAGCCCGTGTTGTCATTGTTTGTAAGACTACTTTTTCAGCTGAAGGGCTATGATGTTTCTGACTTTTTCCGGCAGCTGCTCGATTTCTTCTCTGCTCAGACCTGCGGTGGAAATGGGCTCAGAGATAAACACCTCTACAACAGCCGGTTTGATCAGCCCACCGTTGGCTTCCATAATATTATAGGATCCTTTGATGGTTACCGGCACAATGGGTACTTTCGCCTTGGTAGCAAGTTTGAAACTGCCAGGCTTAAATTCTCCTAATTGCTCCCCCCGGCTTCTAGTGCCTTCGGGGAAAATTATCTGAGAATAACCCTGCTTCAGAAAGGCAACCCCTTCTTGTATAGCCTTTAATCCGGCACGGGCACTGCTCCTGTCCATAAAAACACAGTTCATATAATACATCCAATTGCTGATAAGGGGAAACTTCTTTAATTCCTTCTTAGCTATAAAAGCTTTAGGCTTATCAATAAAACCCAATAAAATCGGAATATCAAAGTATCCCTGGTGGTTGCTGATAAAAACAACTCCCCCCCGGGGTGATATATGTTCCTTTCCTGTCACAATAACTTTGGAACCGCTTAAGTTAACCATGGACCGGGCCCATTTTTTTACGATGCGATCTACCTCCCGGTCCCGCTCCTCAATTTTATTGGCACGATGCAAAGCTCTCACTTTTATCAAACTCGGCAGGATTAAAATAAGATAACACCAAAAATGGATGAACCAGATTGTTGTTCTTAGCATATTATTTTCCCTTCTATCACATTCTCATCACTCCGCACCAGGATTGCTTTCATAAGAAGCTTGTTGCGGGGTTCTTCGCTGTTTACTAATTAAAAGAAGAATACCGGCTCCTTTCGCCCTTTACACATTTCACTTAGCCGCATTGCAGTGTCTTTGACTATGCCAGTTTTCATCGTTCTGGCGTTTTGGGGACAGCACTTGATGCAAGCACAACATAAGATGCATTTTTCCTTATCATGCAAAATACTATTTTCTAAATCGATAGCACCAACAGGACACTCCTCTGCACAAACTCCGCATTGCGAACATTTATTATTAATTTCTATAAAATCAACAATCCATGTCTTCGAATCTCCTCTATAGGGATAGGCGCCAGGTACATTTATATCAGAAATGTGAGCGACTGATGAAATAGATAATAGTTTTTCATTTATTTTACGCCCAAATAATTCCGCGTGATTTAAGTCACTTGTATCAGGACGAGTTGCGGCAATTGGCGTTTCGGAATTAGAAAAGGAGTGTTCCCCAATATATGCTGCACAGGCGATCGGTATACATCCACGTTTTGTCATAATATCTTTAAGCTCAAGCAGCGCATCGTCATACTCACGATTACCATAAACGACAATACATACAGCAGGCGTATTACGAGCTTTAATCGCATGCAGCCATTCAATTAAAAGAGCCGGCACTCTTCCGACGTAAACTGGCACAGCAACAACAAGCAATTCATTTTCCGATGTTTGTAATTGTTGTTTTCTCGCATTTGGTTTGGTAATATCTATTAGTTCCACAGTGCTTTGATTAATTCCGCGCGCAACACCTTGAATAATCGCTTTTGTTGTCCCCGTAGGTGAAAAACAAACCAGTTTCAGTGATTGTATTTTCATTAAATGACCTCCATTGAAGTTGTAGACCTTCTACAGTTAATAAAACTTTTGTTGTCCCCCTAAGCTTCTAATGCCTGGCCGCTCCTTCCTGTAAAGGCTGTTTTAACAGTGCGTCAATACCTTGGGCAACAACTCGTTCGGCTATAACCCACTTCACCGTGTCTATCAATCTTCGGTTTGGCACGATACCTTAGCAATGGGATAATGACAACTGAGTTGTATACTTTTGCCTTTTGTGAAAATTATCCTGCAAAACATTGAATATTATTACAGGCTCTGTCATTACGAACAATTTACTCTCTACTACACGGAGAAAGAAAAAAGAAACCACTGGCCAGCGTCGCAATGTTCCGCTTGCCTGTGGCACTTTGTGACTAATTAAACCTATTTCAAATACATAGGAAGCAAAAAGAACGTCCCCTTGCTTCCCTTTTAAAACGAATTCCAATTTGCAGTTTGGGAACATTTGACTGCTTTCCAAAATATCTCATTACAACGACACACTGTGTAAATAGCAAAACAAAGTAGGAAGCCGCAACTACAGGAAATCCTAAAAGCTTGACAAATACGCTATCAAATTTCTCCACATTTACACCAGCGGGCATAACGGCATGAACTATTATCGCAATGGATGCTGCAAGTATAATAGCGAGTGTGTTTACTATAATTGCCTTATTTACGCCGGCAACCCTTTCTATCATCATACATCACAATCCCTCATTGAATATGCAGATTATATGGATAATGGGAAGTTGGCTTTTGAGTATTGCATTTCAGTTATATATTGAATTAATAAATTTTGCGGCATTAGCAAATATACTTCTAACCAAATTCTGCAGTTCTTTATCTGGTATATCGCGAGTTCTAATGATGTCAGATATATCATTAGAAGAAATCTTACGTCCACCAGTCGGGCTGGGTATTCGTACACCTTCATCTGATAATATTTTTGCCACTTCGGATACAGATGTATGTTTTAAATACAATTTATATATTTTTGTGTATTCATCATCGCAGCTTTGAACATCTGAACGTTGTATAGTTAATTTAATCCTTTCCCATTTTTCGATTTGCTTCTCTGCCATTTCTACTGTCCAACAAATTTTTTTTGCCATAATCATTCCTCCAAGCTATAAAGTTGGAATTTATCTATGATTTCACTCACACGGGGGCTATTGAACTCTATCGTGTTTGCCTGACGCTGTCTACACTATTTTATTTGTGATAGTTGATAGCCCTTCAGCAAAGTCTAATAAAAAACGAAAATTTAAAGATGTTAGCTGGCGTTCGTATATGTACCGCCATTCTTCAAAAAGGCACGAAACCCGAGTCAACTCTTCAATAAATAGGTTACTATCTTGTGGACCAATAATATTGCTTTTTAACTCGTCAGGTAAATCTTGAAATAGATCAAGTAGATTGTGCCCTCCTTTAAGCATTTTGCTTTTTTGGAGTAGTGCTTTCAAAAAAAGCTCACATGCAAACGCAGTATTTGTAACAATAGGCACAAGTAATGGGTGTGACCACCCAATTAGCTCTACTGATGGATCATTATTACACTTTTTTGCGGCAGATAAAAAAGTATTTGCCGTGTTCATCATTTGTCGGGGATTATATTCTTCTGGGTTTATTTTATTGATATCTCCTGTCTTTTCCTTCTTTGCCATTACAAATCTCCCTAATTAATTGGACTGCCGAGGATCAACTTAGATCAGCAAAGAAATATCCTCTTGGACTTGTCTCTAATAATGTGGATAATGGGAAGTATCACTGAAGAAGTACCATAATCAGAAGTTCCACCAGATTTCTTCGGCAATGGCAGTATGCAAAAAGCAGTAGCCGCAATTTCTTTAACTAACGGGCAGTATAGTGAAAAAAATCTTGGACTTCCAAAGAGCCAAAATGCTAATATTTCGTAGCGTGAAACGCTCATGTTAGGCTCCGTTCTCGCCCTAACAGATGCGTCCGTTTTGGATATTAATGCATACTAAATTTCATAAAAGAGGTAGTTCCCTCTGAAGCGTCGAAACATCTGCGAAAGTAGCCGCGAAATCTGCATCGATAATAGCTTTTCTCAATACAGCTCTCATCCCGTTCTCTAGCTTGAGATAGAGGTCCTTCCTAATAGCATCTAAGTCGGTAAATTTCTGCCCATGAGCCAATCCAGATCGTTCATGATAGATCGCTCGTAAGATTTCTTGAGTAAATCCAAGTGCGCCAACTTTCGACTGGATTCTAAGCATACGATCAACGAACACACGAGTTGAGCCCAAATATTTTTTTGGATTAAGCAGAGCGTGCTCAACCATCCACATGGATTAGCGACTCTGCTGCCGTCACCAGCATCGGCCACCTAATATCCACGCAGTATGTACACGCGGCATACTCGAAATAAAACAGGGCTGACTTTACTCGTTCAGGCAAAATGTCATGATTGTATTTACCAACCAACTCAGCTATTTGGGGTACATGTATTTTCATGAGCCAATCGCAACCTGGTTCTGCCACATATGCCAGGTTACCGAAGCCTAGCTTCATTGCTGGGATGATGCGCCGTTTCCCATCTAGTGATAGTTCAATCCGAACTGCATACTCATATCCAATGGATGTTGGATGCACCAAACGTGACATGCGTATGACTAACCCGATCCGGCCGTCAGAATCCCATGTCAATTCGGAGCCACGTGGAACAGGTGGATTTTCTCGGACTATTGCATAGCTACTGTAGAACTGCCGAGCAGGTTCGAAGTTTTCGCCGGCAGGTTCACATGCATTCATCGTGGCCAAAACCAATTCTTTATCAAGTGGACCAATCCATAAATCATCAGCCAGATAGAGGCGTTTATCAATCAATTGATGGCGATCAATTGGCCTTTTCTCAGCAAAAGAAACCATGTTACGGACGATGTTTACATCACGAACTGGCATCTAAAACAACTCCTTCCCTCTTTAATTAGCTTGCGGGAATGAAGGTTTTTTCCTCTGGACAACTGCGCAACAAATCCGGAGTGTAAGTTCGAACAATTAGTATTCGTTTAAAATAACCCCAATGCTCGTCCTATCTGATGTATACGTTGAATATGTGGCATAATTTGAGGTTGAGTTGGAACTGACCATCCTACCTGTGTATGAGGTCCTGGATTAGAAAAACTTACTGTTTGTTGCAATCATTCACACTTAATCCAAGACAGTTAAGCTGGCATTGACTTAAACATGACACTGCGTTCATATCAACACCAAATGACTGAGCCCATAACGTAATACTATCTGTTCCTGCCTCCATACGGCAATATCTAACACAAGCTCCAGGATTCATCATGTCATACCAGTTACTTATTTCTTGTCCCCTTGAGGCAAATATTTGATTTTGTTTTGTTTGAATATGCGTTTCAATTTGACGTAATAAGTTAAGTGAATCATCTAGCAACGTATAATATTCGGATAAAACCATTATATGTCTAAAATTTCTCAGTGGCTCTATTACTGCATCAAGTTCTCTAATTGCATCCTCATTACTTATTAGAGCTAATAATTCAGGTTCAAACAGATTATAAGATTCTATATAAGTGTGTGCAATTTCTTTAGCAGAGTGACAAAAGCCTTCGATTGTGTCTCCCAGGTTAGAAACAAGGTTTCTTACTTCTTGAATACTTTCTGGGTTTCTAACTGAAATATGTATTGATTTTATATCTCTTTCAAGTTTATTAATTTTATTGATTAATTCATTAAACGAGGTATTAATACTATCATGTACCTGTAAAAATATTCGGCATGGTTCTGGAGATTCTCTAAAAAGATTTGTTAAAATAGTGCGACTCTGTTCCTCTAGTAACACAGGAAGTGAGGTTCGTAAATTTTCTATTAACTGGCTTATAGCTTGGGCAGTTAACTGAGATTGTTTTTCTAATTGAATTGATGCATTTTTATATTCTCTTGTTGCACTAATCGTGCTCTCTATCTCTGTGCGTTTATGAACAGTAAAGGAGGTATTTTGACCACATAGTGGACAGACGTCGGATTCACTGTCACTTATTCTGAGGCCAGTTTCCCAAAAATTGATTTTTTCTAATGTATAAACTGTAACAACTGAATTAAGATAATCACTAAATTTTGCCATTAAAATGGTGGCATTTTGAAAACATACTGACTTTTTTATCTCAATGTTTTCAGATAAGTTATCGAAATCTTGACTCGGTTTAATTATATTTATTTTAAAGATTCTTTTGGATATCTCATTTCTCTTGTCTATAAGTGCATTTGCAAGGTTTTCAATTTCATTTATTTCCTCTTCAATTAGAGCATTGCCATAATCTTTTAATTCCCTTAAATCTTCTGCGATATTAAAATGGGAGGAATTCCACCTAACGGTCATTGGCCTAAAAGTCGCAGATTGTTCCATAACTCTAATAATCTGCAATACCTCGGATTTTGCTGTTGTAACTGCTTGTATTGGATTATTTTGAAACCTAATACGGCCCCTATCAACTATTGATTTATATCTGACTAGAACATCTAAACCTAGGGCACCGCTTATCTTATCTCTCCTATCAATTGGCCTAGAATGAATAAAATCTTGCAAACTATGCTGAGCTATTACTGGATAGAATATTTCTTCTTGTATGATTCCGACAGTGGAGAAATCGACTGGATTACCATCAACAAACGTTTGAGATGTTTCTGTATTACGCCGACCAATAACTAGTTCACGACATAGATTATGTAGCGTGCCATCTACAAGCCTAATTTCTGCCTCCACTATTGTTGAAGAACCTACCGGTGCATGAATATTTCTATAAGATCTTTGATAGTCTCGCTGGCTTAGGTTTTCTCCTTTTTCCCGTCTTTTTGTTTTTCCGTATAATAACCATTCAATTGCTTCAGCAATACTAGTTTTACCAAATCCGTTTGGGCCGTATATAACTACTAACCCTGCATCCATGTTTATCCAATCCGAATTAACAAATCCCCTAAAATAAGATGGTTTTACTCTAACCAATCGCATTAATCTTTTCCTCCAAAATAGCATTAAATTTATCTTTCAATCTTTCGATCGCTGTCTCGTCATCATTTTCAATATTTTCATCAAATATTTCAGTAATTTGCTGTGCTAATTCATATGCTTGTAAATCCAAAAATTCTCTTAATAAACTATTGTTTGGCATTTTTACACTCCTCTTTTCAAAAATTCATAGGCTTGGTTTATGATGCCGCGTCAAAGGCAATGTGCCCTAAGGGCTAAGGCGAGAATGTCCAATATCATGAGCCATCATGTCATGTTAAATTTTAAAAGATATCAACAAATGACTGCCCATGAAAATCTTTTATTTCTTTAGCTAATCCACTTAAATCTGGGAAAACAGTATATTCGTTAACACCGCAATATCTTAAATGTTTTTTAATCTCATCACAAGACTTTTGATGAATCAATATTTTCACAAGCATTTTATAGCCAATGCCTAACCTTACTTTTTTTGCTTTTTCTTTCCTAAAATGCTCTAGTTCTTTCTCTCCAAAAACTTGATATTCAAAAATGTCTTCAAAAGCAGCATTATCATTGCCATGTAACGTAAAACGGCTATTCTGCATTTTCATACGGTCATCTATATAAAAAGGCATAAGGCTCACAGGTTTTTTTATTACTTTTCCGTCATCTTCTTTTGTAAAAAAAAACTTTAAAGTAGAATTAATACTTGTCTCTTTTGGTTGAAACTGTTTTAAACGATGTGGATTTAATACCCATATCGCAGGACAATCATCTTCATCATCAGTACCATTACATACAGCAAAATATAAAGAAACTAGAGAATTCTCTGTCCAATCCAATAATCTTGTAGGTAATCCGTAATGCTGCATAAGATAAAGCCATTCTTCATATGAGTCTTTCTTTAAACCATTTTTTCCCAATAGTCCACTTTTTCTCATAAATTCATTGAGCATATAATATTCATTATCTGCATATATTTCCTTAGTATATTTATGCTTTGTTCTCAGAATTGAAGGTAGTAATTTATGTCTCATTCCACCACTTAAATATCTAACCCAGTGCCTACTCTAAATCCCCAAATCCACCTTCCTTCTAAT
>CAZIYV010000045.1:0-22933 GCA_964543575.1 uncultured Pelotomaculum sp. | reverse complement strand
GGGCCGGCGCCGCAGCAGCGGCAGGCGGCCCAGGTAGCCTGCCCAGAGAGCGGGCGTCCACGACAGCAGCCCGTGGCGCGAGGAGAAGAAGGTCTCTAGCACGAACGGGTGGTCGAGGCGTAGGAAATCGGCGCCGTGGGGCGGATGGCGCAGCAGCCAGCCCCCGTAGAGCGCCTTCCAGGCCAAGAGCTGCGGGACTGCCCCGGCCATGGCGCTTGACCACGAAAGAATCGCCCCGTATACCCAGCCAAATAGACCGGCATTCGCAAATGTGATTATAAATGCCGGGAGAGGTGCGGCGACGGACTGAAAAACCATCAGGAGAAAGGATACTATGGGCGCCCAGATGCCAAAGCCTAAAATATAGTCCCGAGCCATTCCCACATCCACATTGCTTAAAATAAAGAAGGCCTGGTTGACATTAATCCTGATCAAAGGGACAAAAAAGTATAAGCAGCCGACAACTACCAGCAGCAATAATTTTCCCCTATACCCGCGCAATATGTTCCTCATAACATGCTCACCTCCTTTTGTGATTTATGCCTGTCTGTATCCTTGACCAGGAACCACGGCAGCTGAACACAAGAGTGCAGATGCTTTTATCAACAGTCACCTGCCATCTTTAAGATGTCGCACACCACGCTGAGCCAATTTCCCTATACTTAAGGCTCAAAAAAATACCGGCCAGACCCGTTCCAGTTGATGCGCTTCAAGCTGTGATCCAGGCATGTCCGTTCGAAAGTGCATTCCTAATTGCCATTACCGTATATGTGTTTCGGCTATTCCGGCAGTATTTCCGGACAGCATTCCCTGCCCGCAACCCTCTCCCGACTGCCTAACCACAGCATCCCCCCATAAAGGCTGCAGAAACTTACAAGTACCGCAAAAAGAATGGAGGCACCCAGAGCAGCGCTGCCTGCTACCCCGTAGGAGGCAAACAGGAGCACATAGGCACCTTCCCTTATCCCGTACCCGTTAATCCCGATGGGAACCATGGCTATCGCGGAGATGGCAGGTATTATATAAACCAGATCCCACCAGCCCAATAAGTCGACATGGAGACTGCGAAAAATAGCATAGTTTACAGCCACCACAGCCAGTTGGAATAATACAGACAGGCACCCCACCATAATAATCATCTTCCCTTGACCACGCAGAGCCTGGCCATGGGAGAGGAAACTGCAAATGAAGCCGCTTACCTTGCCATCCCTCCTGGCGATCCAGACGGGAATTCTCCCCAACATTAAAAAGAGGAGCAGGCCCATAGAAACAAAGATGAGAAAGATAAAGATCCAACTCACCTGCAAACTAGATCTCGTTACCATGCCTGCCAGTAAACCGGTCAGGGCTAAACCCACGGTAGCTAACAAGCGTTCTATTACGACAGAAGAAGCCGCGCCTGCCATATTGGAAATGCTGCGGCCGGCAAGAAGGATCCTGATCCCGTCACCTCCGATACTGGATGGTAAAAAGTTGTTAAAGAAGATCCCAATCCAGTATACTTTCCACAGTTGGAACCACGGAAGATCTATATCCTCTGCTTTTAAAACCAGCGACCATTTCTCCACACTCACAACCATGGAGATTACTACGAATACCCCGGCTACGATTAGCCAGCCGGGTTCAGCCGTTTTAACAATATCCCGTAGTTCAATCCAATCCAAACTGTAAATTAACCAGCCTAATAACAACCCGGACATAAAAATTTTGATAAGATGAATTACACTTTTCTTAGACATAGCTATAAATCACTTCGTTCATTAATAATTTAAATGCACCATAGTGCACATATTAAGTATATCAATATAGTGTTTTTTCATCCAATCAAACTAATTTATCATGTTTCTTGGAGCTATAATAAAATTAAATAAGCACAAATAATCGTTTCATCCGGCAACAATCTCCTAATGTTTGTAATTGAAAACGAAATCTTGATGCACCTGCGGTTTCGACACACCGAGTTCTTCTTTAATTCTGTTTAAGTTTTTTACGTTGCCCATAACATCATTAAAATCTGCCCCTTGGCGTATTTCACTATATTCTTCATCATCCGGACCATCCAAAGAGACATAAATTCTATTTCAGCTTTTTTCCGCTCCAACAGCTCCTCGCTAATAAGATAACCCTCATCCGCCCCTGCCTTGTGGTGGAAACAGAATCGCAGGAACTTAAAGCAGGCGTCATGGTGGTGGTTCCTCCGGGATTGGAGAGAAAAATTATGGATATATTAGACTGTTAATACAAGCTCCACACTCAATACAATTGTTGTAATTAATAATTGGATACCAGTTCTTTAGCCATTATAGACACTCCCTTATATAATAAAGGCTATTGAAGACTTGAAAACACAACTTTGTAAGATGTTGCTGATTTGGGTAATACTACCAATTGCTGCAGCGACCTTGCTACTAATACAATAGGAGTAAATTTTTTTAAAATAATAGTTGTTTTGTGCAAGTATTGCATGTTACAATATTTTCGCAAACCAAATATACACAATGCAACTGGGAGGAGATGTAAATTTTAAATGTCTAATCTCAATCAAGCGCAATTACTGAGAGAAAGTTTACGGCTTTTAGTACGCAAATTAGGAGTTCTGGAACGGGGTGAGGCTTCTTGTTGTGAAATAACGCTGAGTCAGTGCCAGACAATAGTTGAGATCGGTAGAGCAGGGACTATATCGGTAAATCTGTTGGCAGAGATTCTCGGGGTTGACAAAAGCACTGTCAGCAGGTCTGTCGATAAACTCGTAAATAACGGAGCCCTGGTACGGGAAACTGATCCGGAAGACCGGAGATACGTTACCCTGCGCCTGAGCGACAAGGGGCAATCCATCTTTGTAGATATTGAAAAGCGGATGACATTGTATTTCGAAGAGGTTATTGCTGCTATTCCTGGTAATAAGCGTGATCAAATCGTTGAAAGCTTGCAATATCTGGTTCATGCATTAAAAGGCTCCCGGTGTTGTTAATAACTGGCTCACGGGTAAGCACATGAACTTAAAGGAGAAAATATCATGTTCAAGTATTTTGCTGATTTGGTGGTTCTAGACTGGCTGGGTCTGCCACCCGGTGATCCTTTTACCACCGCCCTGAACTTCTTCGTGTACGGTGTGCCGAAAATACTGCTGCTGATGACGGTGGCAATCTTCGCCGTTTCCATTATCCGCTCCTACTTTCCGCCGGAAAAAACGAAGAAGTATTTAAGTAATCGGCGGACCTTTGTCGGGAACATCCTAGCTGCTTTAATCGGGATACTAACCCCCTTCTGTTCGTGTTCCGCCGTTCCACTATTCATCGGTTTTATTGAAGCGGGCGTACCCTTAGGTGTGACATTTTCGTTTTTAGTGTCGTCGCCCATGGTGAACGAAGTTGGCTTGATTATGCTACTTGGCATTTTCGGCTGGAAGGTTGCACTGTTATATGTGACCAGCGGCGTCGTTATCGCTATTTTCAGCGGTTATTTTATCGGTAAGTTGCATCTTGAAAATCTGGTGGAAGATTACGTGTACCAAATAAAAAGCGAGGACGTGGAATTATACGAACCCACCTTTGCCGAGAGATGCCGAGAGGCAAAGAAATTTACTGCTAATCTTGTGAGAAAGATTGCGCTATACGTTGCTGTGGCGATGGCCGTCGGCGGGTTTATTCACGGTTATGTACCGAGCGATTTTCTAGTAAGCTATGCAGGTCGGGGCAACTTCCTAGCAGTACCGTTAGTAGTATTGATCGGCGTACCGATGTATAACAGCGTCGCGGGTATGGTCCCGATCGTTTACGCATTAATGGAAAAGGGATTGCCGCTGGGAACCTTGCTTGCATTCTTGATGGCCGTGGCGGCCCTTAGTCTTCCGGAAATGATTATTCTCAGAAGGGTACTCAAGGTAAAACTTATCGGGATATACGTCTGCATTCTAACCGTGGCAATCATACTCACAGGTTATCTCTTTAACGCGATAGTTTAAAATTAGGAGGGAAAAAGATGAAGATTGAGGTTTTTGAATCGAGCTGTTGTAAATCCAGCAATGTCTATGATTTGGTTGAACGGGCTGTGAATGAAAGCGGTGTCAACGCAGAAGTGACAGGGGTTTGTGACACGATGGAGGCAGTGAAACGGGGCATCATGCGCACTCCGGCCCTCGTTATCGATGGCAAAGCAGTATGCACGGGCCGTGTACCGAAATACGAAGAAGTAGTCGGCTGGTTATCGGGAGGCAAGACATGAACGAAGATATCCCGGTTTTATTTTTCAGGCGTTCAAATTAAACTTGCATTAACTTAACGGTGGTGACAAAAGTTGGTTAGCACGAACAAAATTTGGGAAGATTTTAAAGAACCCTTAAAACGGTTTATTGCCGGCCGTGTACAAAACGAGTATGATGCGGAAGATGTTTTACAGGAAATTTTCTTTAAAATTCATAACCATATCGGCTGTCTCAAAGAAGAAAGCAAATTAAGGGCGTGGGTATTTCAAATTGCCCACAATGCTGTCATAGACTATTACCGCTTGCAAAAAACAAAAATACAACTACCCGTAGTATCTGAAAATATCATAGATGGGCCTGCAGCAATTATAAATACAAATCAGGATATTATCCCCTGCCTTCAATCTATGATTAATTGTTTGCCCGAAAAATACAGGCAGGCTATCCTCTTGTCTGAATTTGAAGGTTTAACCCAGAAGGAAATGGCCGAAAAACTTGGCCTTTCACTGTCCGGAGCCAAATCAAGGATTCAAAGAGCCAGGAAAGAGTTAAAAGGAACTCTTCTGGACTGCTGTCAATTTGAGTTTGACCGTTTGGGAAACATTCTTGACTACCGACATAAAAGAGACAACTGTCCTCACTGCAAAGCGGTTTAGTATTTTTTGCGTCCTTCTTACCGGAATCCCGTCTTTTAATACAGAGGTTCAAAAAGGATCATACAAGGAGGTATATAAATGAAAACACTTAAAATTGAATGGAAGCACCTTGATGTGGAAGGGGAGACCTGCAACCGTTGTTATGATACGGGTGAAAATCTTAATCAGGAAGTAAAAAGATTAAACAGAGCCCTACAACCACAGGGGATTGAGGTAGAATGGTTCGAGACCAAACTTGATGATACCCAAATTCCTCAATCAAATACTATCCTCTTTAATGGAGTTCCCATTGAAGATATTCTGAATATCGAGGTATTACAGAACTACTGTGATTCCTGTACAACTTTACTGGGAAATGAAACCTACTGTCGAACGATTAGGTATGAAGGCAATGAGTATGAAGATATCCCCGCAAAGGCAATCCGTCAGGCGGCGCTCAAAGTATTGGGTATAGAGGAAGCAACAAAAGCACCGGTTAAAAATTCTGGCTGCTGTTGCAATAGTAGCAAATGCTGCTAACACAAATTAAAACCTACTATGAAGATTAATCGGGCGGGTTGAGAAACCCGCCCACTTCTTTTATCCAGCCGTTAGCTGACTCCCCGCAATTCATGGTCAAAATATTTCCGCTTGAAGCCCAGAGCAACATTGACCAGACCGATCATCACCGGCACTTCAATGAGGGGACCGATAACCGCGGCAAAAGCCTGTCCGGAGTCAATACCGAATACCGCCACGGCGACCGCGATAGCCAGTTCGAAGTTATTGCTGGCGGCGGTGAAAGCGAGTGTCGTACTCTGGCCGTAATTGACCCCGAATGATTTGCTGAGGAAAAAGGACAGGAAGAACATGATTACAAAGTAAATGAGCAGCGGTATGGCGATTCTGACCACGTCCATCGGCAGGGTGATGATGTAGTTGCCTTTCAAAGAGAACATAACGACGATCGTAAATAACAGGGCGATTAGCGCGAGAGGGCTGATCTTGGGAATGAATTTTTTCTCATACCATTCTTTGCCCTTGGCCGGCATCAGGGAAAACCTGGTGACAACCCCGGCAAGAAATGGAATACCGAGGTAGATCACCACGCTTTTCGCCACTTCCCCCATGGAAATGTGGATGGCCATCGACTTGATACCCAGCCACTGGGGCACGAGGGTAACAAAAAAGTACGCGTAAACTGAAAAGAAAATTACCTGGAAAATTGAGTTCAAGGCTACCAGCGCCGCCGCGTACTCTGAATCTCTTTTGGCAAAAGAGTTCCAGACAATGACCATGGCAATGCAGCGGGCAAGTCCAATGATAAGTATGCCCGCCATATATTCGGGGTAATTCTGCAAAAATATTATAGCAAGAAAAAACATTAATACTGGTCCGATAATCCAGTTCTGAACCAGCGAAAGCGCCAGGACCTTACCGTTTCTAAATACCCTGCCGATTTCCTCGTACTTAACCTTGGCTAAAGGCGGGTACATCATCACGATCAGACCTATGGCGATGGGGATCGAGGTGGTTCCAACCTGGAATTTCTTGAGAAGGCTTGCCACTTCCGGAACAACATAGCCCAGCCCTACGCCAAAAAACATAGCCAGAAAGATCCACACGGTCAAATAGCGGTCAAGTAGGGACAATTTTGCTGAGGCTTTTTCAGACATGTTACTATTTACCTCCTGCTTTTTCTTTATAACTTTGTTCCTCATGAATCTCTGTTTCGCAAACTTCAGGCTTGTAACCCAGTTCGATACAGAGATTAGGGTTTTGCCTGAGCAGCGAAGGTTTCGGTGTGGAACAGGAAAAACAAGAAATCTCTTCAAGGAAATGATTCATTTGATTCAAACATTCCTTCAAGCCCTCTTTATCCAAGGTGTAAAATACATTTTTCCCCTCCTTATGACTGTTAATAAGTTTAGCTTGTTTTAAAATTTTTAAATGGTGCGCTATGGCTGGCTGGGACAGGCCAATGGCATGGATAATCTCACAAGCCCCCATTTCCTGACAGGCCAACAGTTTTAATATATTCTGCCTGTGCAAGTCTGCCAGCGCTTTCAAGCTGTTTATCATGGCATACTCCCTACTATACAAATTAAGTACTACGCATATTTATATACTTACCATTCCATAAATATTTACCGTGGAAAACGTAAAAGGAGAATTGGGATATTAAACGCTTTTTACACTTTTTTCATTTTTAATACTTCTCTCTTTCTCTAAGTCAATACGGTATTTCAATATAAACCCGAGCCCAACCAAAATCACCAGGCCAGAGTGGCCCGCATTAAAATACAATGCCTCACCCCTAACGCCGGAAAAGAGAGAAACCCAGAAAATCGGGCAAAATATCCCGACAAGTGCAATGCTCTGCCCAAGCTTGATCCGGAACAGTAAATCGCGCTCCCGGTCGCTCAATCTCGCCTTGTCGATGACTGGTTCCCCTCGGAGCAGTCGTATTGCTTTTTTAAACAACAATGCATATGGGCAGGAAGAACTAACTGAAGATAAGATATTAACTACCTTTTTCATTTTACCCAATCCCACTCCTGCTTTACATACATACTTAAATACTTAAATGCTTAAATATATAATAACTATTGTTTTTTTTTGAGTCAATCTTTTTATTGACATTTATTTATACATAGCCCTATAATGTATTTGTGGTCAATGCATATCATGTCTACATGTAAGCTGGAGGGGGTTTTTGAAATAAAATATGAATCACAAGAATACTGGGCCGGCTTGATTAAAATGAGTCTTTCGCGTTTTTTTATTCTACATGTTTTACACCGGCAACCTCTGCATGGCTATGAAATCACCAAACAGGTAGCTGAGCTCACCAATGGCTGCTGCGCTCCCACAGAAGGCAGCCTTTACCCGGTATTAAAGGAATTCACGGATGCCGGGCTGGTAAGTTTACTTGCCCAGGTTGTCTCCGGTCGTGAACGCAAGGTATATACCCTGACCCCAAAGGGAGAGGAGGCCTGGCAGGTTGCTTCCCGGGCTTGGGGGGAAGTGGCTGCTCACATCTTAAGAGTCATACGGTAGAAGAAGGTTTAATTGGCCACCAATACATTATTGAGGTTGGGAGGATTTCGTTGTGTTTGAAGTGAATAACTTAACGTCCGCCGGGAAATATTTTCTTGTAATTTCAGGTGAGCTGCTGGCCTTATTTATTGGTGTTTCTTTCCTGGTCGCCCTGCTTCAGGAGTTTGTTTCAGAAGAAACAATGCACAGGGTTTTAGGCAAACCCCGCGGCTGGTTTGGCAATATCCTGGGGGCAGCCCTGGGAGCAGTCACGCCTTTTTGTTCCTGTTCCACTATCCCGATTTTGACCGGCCTGCTCAATAGCGGCGCACCATTTGGCGCCACAATGTCATTTTTGATTTCTTCACCATTACTCAACCCCGTCATCCTAGCTCTGTTCCTAACAATGATGGGTTTGAAAGTTACCTTTATATATGGCATACTGACCTTTGTCTCCGCAGTGCTTATAGGCGCTTTGTGGGAACGGCTCGGCCTAGCCGGAGATTACAAAATGGTACAGGTAGAGAGCGCCTGCTGCTGCAGCTGCAGTTGTGAGACAACTACACCGGTTGCCGGGCCTGTAACAAATAATGAAAAACTAAAACGAGCTGGCGACCAAACCTGGACTTTGTTTCGCCAGGTTTTACCATACCTGATTATAGGCGCAGGTATCGGGGCATTTATATATGGCTTCGTTCCAGAAGAGTTTATCATCCGGGTGGCCGGACCTGGCAACCCCTGGGCTATACCGGTCGCCGCAGCCGTTGGAGTTCCTATGTATATCAGGGTTGAGACCATGATCCCCATTGCTTCAGTGCTGATGGACAAAGGGATGAATCTTGGCGCATTAATGGCGCTGATCATTGGCGGCGCCGGCGCCAGCATCCCGGAAGTAACATTACTTGCTTCAATTTTCAAACCCAGACTGGTAGCGGTATTTGTGATCACCATTTTAGTAGTGGCTACGCTATCCGGATTCATTTTTCAGGCGTTCTGATTAAACATGTATTAACTTTATCGGCGTTGAGAAAAGTCGGTTAGCACTAAACGATACAGGGGAAGATTTTAAAGAACTGTGGAATATCCTTGACTACCGGCAAAAAGCAGACAAATCCTCACACTGCGGTTTAGAAAAAATTTGCGTCCTTTTTACCGGGATTCCGTCTATTTATACAGAACGTTCAAAAGTTCAACACAAGGAGGATTAGTGATGAATAATAAAAAGGAACCTGTAAACATTCAGATTACTTACTGCGTTGAATGAGGTTATTATGATTTGGCCACCCGTATGGTGGCTGCAATTAAAAGCAATCTCGGTTTAACGGTACAGTTGGTTGAAGGGCATAACGGCATCTTTCAGGTAACCGCCAATGGTAAGGAACTTTATCACAACCACGGGAAGTGCGGTCAACTCCCCACTCCCGTGGATATTTTAGAAAGCATACAAACCTATCAGAGTTCTAATCTATCTTGTGGTTCACTCGCAAACAATAAACCAATGCCCCCGTCTATAAAAGCTGACAAGGCTGGCGAGGGTTGCTGTTGCCCCGATACCGCCCAGTCAGTTGCGACTACGGCAGGCAGTTGTTGCTGCTCCCCTCCGGCTAAATCCCAGATAACCACCGGTCAATCGACCTGCTGCGCTCCTCAGGAGACAGACTCATCGACAACCAGTACTGAAAAAAGGCTCCTGGACATCGAGTTCCTATACCTGGACCTGAACGTCTGCGTTCCCTGCCGGGGAACAAATTCCAGCCTTGAAGAAGCTATCTCGGAGGTCTCACGTGTTCTGGAAGCAACCGGCATTGAGGTAGATGTGCGAAAAATTCACGTGCAGACTGAGGAACAAGCCCTGGACCTGGGGTTTGTCAGCTCCCCCACCATCCGCATTAACGGTCGGGATATACAGATGGAGGTAAAGGAGAGCCTTTGTGAGTCCTGTGGTGATCTCTGCGGCGATGATGTCGAATGCCGCGTCTGGGTTTACCGGGGAAAGGAATACTCTGTTCCCCCTAAAGGACTGATTATTGAGGCGATCCTGCGGGAAGTTTATAGAGAACCGGACGAAGGCTCTATTACTATAACCCACCCGGAAGAACTACCAGAAAATCTAAAAAGGTTTTTCAGCGCCAAGCAAAAGAAAGAAGGCAGCATAGAATAGCAAATAACAAAGCGGCTTACTTAAAGCCGCTTTGTTATTTGCTTTTATAAAGTCTCTGTCAAAACCTCAAAGCCGTAGTCAGCGGCTTTTTTTACGTGGCGCCTTACCTGGTTGACCGCCTTGCCTGACAGGGCTGCTTTTAATAGAAGGCTTTTGTCCGGTGACACAGGCAGCAGAACTGCCATCCTGCCGGGGACCCTTTTTCAAACAGATATATTTATAATTCACAAATACAATAGCCGCGTATACAGGAACACCCAGGGCAATTTTATAGTGTCCCGGTATCCAGGGCAGTGAAATTATTATAATGCCCAATAAGGTTACGCCTAAGGAGAGCCAGCGCCATTTTACCAATTCAGTCATATCGCTATCTTCATCCTTAATTCTTTAGTCGCAAGACAAAAAGGCATTTCATGGTAACTTTAGATCAACATAAAGCATATTCTATCTAATAAAAGCAGAACTTTGTGCGGAGGCGGGGATAATGTCCGGTAAGATTACTTAGCTCCTTGCGCTTTACCTGTGTAATCACTTTTTTTTCAGCCACCCCAGGCTTAGGGGAATGATTTTAGGCAATTCGAAATCTGCTTCGACAAAATAAAGCATTTTATTACAGTTTTTACAAAAGTACATCTCCTTTTTTTCACCCGGAAATGTCTCAAGAATTTCTCCACATGTACATTTGTTCTCTTTCTTTGCAACTTCCTTACCCTTTTTAGCTTTAAGCTTATCCAGAAAAGATAACATCGTCTCACCTCAGCATAAAAATTATGTATGAAACTATTTTCTTAAATATTATATCACAATAATTATTAACATAAGCATTGTTCCATGAATTACCGTTTTTGTATTTTGATATATTCTAAGCTAAACTAATAAACAATTCAAAAGTTATTTTAGAATCTATCTTTATAAATAATAAAAAATTTTTATACTCTAATATTTGACTACTATAAATAATTAATTTATAATGCACTTATACAATTGAAAGGAGATGTGATTATGACTTTTGAAGTTTACAAACCTCGTTTTGAGAAAGAAGCGACTGTAGCAATTTCAAAAAATCATCTTACCCTAAATAAAAAGCTTATGGATAAATTTGATACAAAATATGTTGAACTGGCTTTCGATCCTGACACAAAAACCATTAGAATTAAGGCATCCAACAATGAAAACGGTTTAATCCTCAACAATAACAAGATAGGCGCCAGAGGTTTTTTTAAACATTTTAACATTCAACAAAAAGGTAAATATAACGCTGTTTATAATGAAAATGAAAAGGCTATTATAGTTAGGTTCTAATACTTTAAAAGACTTCTTTGTGTTATTAAAGCAGGGTCGCTGACCCTGCTTTTTAGGATCAGAATAACGTTAGTTAATCAATTAGTGCATATTGCACCCAGATATGAAACCACGCTGAAGAATATCAAGGAGTTGAACCAATTCGGCGCTTTTTTCACTAAACATGGCCTGTTCCGCCACGGTGCTTGACAGTTTGTCCATTCCCTGCCCAACATCCCGCACCAGTAATGCTTTGGGTCTAAACCTTCCCATTTTATCCATACCGGCAGCTATTCCTTCTTCGATTAAAGCCCAGTCGGTCATTAAAACCAGGTTGCTCCTTTTGGTAATCACCGGCAGATATTCCCACATATCAAAGGTAAAACCGATAGATATCACATCTTTTCCGTCCCATCCTATCTGCATCGCCACCATATACACGTCGCTTTCACCCGATTTTAGTTCCCACTTAAACCAGTAATTAATGTCTTCTCCTTCGTGAAACCTGTTAAAAAGCACTGATAAGTCTTGATCCAGAGCCGGTACCACCAGAATTACAGCCTGTTCCGTATCCCCAATGAACTCGGGGAAGGCTATCTCTTTGTACATACCATTTTACCCCCTGATTTAAAATAGCGGTACCAAATGGCTCGTTGTGGCTGGACATCCTGCCTAATGAAATCTCACTTTTTCTTATAACGCCTTTTTCAGATTGGACAATACCGGTTCAACAAATTTGGCCATGACCATGTATCCGGTTTTATTGGGATGAGCTTCATCTAAGAAATACCCTGGATGTGCTATCCCTGTCGCCTTATCCAGCAGTGCCGTGTAAAAATCCAAAACCGGCAGCAACTGTTCATCAGCGAACTCTTCCATCCAATTTCTATACGAATCCAATTCACAGCTCGCAATTCCCACGTCATCAGGCACATAGTCGCCCAGGTTGATGGGAGCGGGCAAACCTATCAAGGGACAAATACCGTTTTCATAAGCTTCTTCAACCATATCCGTCACACTTTCATCAACCTCGTCCAGGCTATACCCCATAAAAGCGTCATTAGATCCGCCCATGATAATTACGTAGGCCGGGCTTAAAGACGCCACATCCCTGTTGAACCTCCGCCACATCCCGTGGGTGGTGTCGCCGTTGACTCCTTTATTGAACATTTTAATACCAAGCGCCTTGCTGCTAAGTTCAACCCAGGACGCTGCCGTACCGTAAGGAAAGCCGAAAGTAATGCTGTCCCCCAGGCAGACCACTTTATTTCTGGCGGTAAACTTATTAAATGCGCTGAATCCCATGTCATCAAAAAGCACAAAAGCAACCTCATCCAGACTGGAACCTCTGGCGAGGTGGCGCCGCGCCTCACTTACCATCACGCTGGCGGACCGGTCAAAATCAAGTCCGCCGACACCTGTGCCTAAAGCTGGAAAGGCAATACTTTTTAACCGTAGTTCCTCTGCCAGCAAAAGGGCGTTTCTGGTAGCAGCCCGCACCTTAGCCGCATCTGTGATAAGATCCTGGCCCATGGCGGCAGCGTGGATGACATGCCGTGCGGGAAGTTCGCCCGCCGCTGTAACCACCGCCTCGCCTACAGGCACGGGCCCTTTGGCCACGGCTTCTTCCTCAATAGAGACGCCGCCTTTACGCTTGATAGCTCCGGCCACACCGGCTCCCATAGTCAGATGATTATTAGCCGCGTTGACAATGGCTTCATACGATAAATCCGTGATATCACCTTTTATTGTTCTAATCATATTTATCCTCCGGTAGCGTTAAATACTGCTGCAATTTATATTCGCCCTGTGGCTAGGTTTTCCTTCAGATCAAATATTTTTAACACCTTTCTTAAAATGTCTTTTTAGATAATGGTAGCCAAAATAAAGCGCCAGCAGGCCAAAGCCCACAAGCGGCAGTTTCGAGTTCAGGTAAGATGCGATAAGCTGATAGTTGTGGCCGAAGAACATGCCTACCATTAAATAGAGAAAACCCCACCCCAGAGCGAAAATGGAGTTGTAAAAGATAAAATAGCCTGCCCTTATGCGGCTCACACCCGCCATGTATGGGGTTAAATTACTCAGACCAGGTACAAAACGCCCGAAAACAATAAAAGCCGGCGCCGAACGGTCCAGCCAGGTCTGAGCTTTCGCAAACTGCTCGGGAGAAATATGCAGCAACTTGCCGCACCGTATAAAAAAAGGCTGACCCAGGTGCCTGCCTATCATATAGGCAGTTATTGCTCCGGCAGAGAAACCGAACAGCGTAATCAGCAGTGCGCTTGAAAAATTGATCCTGCCCTGTTCAACCAGGATACCTGTAACCATAACCATAATCCCTCCGGGAAACGGAAGGCCCATCGCCTCAATAAAAACTCCCGCCAAAAGCCCGCCAAGGCCAAGTTTTGAAAGATAATCCAGTATCAAATCAAACAAAAAAAACCCCACCTCCCGGCCATCTTCATATAGAATGCCCTGAGGTGGAATTTATAGTCCCCGGAAGTATGGGGATGTTTTTTCCGCTTCCCGATTAACAATATATACCAGACAAAACAAGAACCGTCCCCGTTTGCCTTTAGGCAACGCAAGAACCGTCCCCGTTTGCTGGTTTAAAGTACTCTGGCTTTGCCTCTGTAGATCAGGCCTCTGAGACCGTCGACGGTGACGGTATCGCCATCGACAAGAGTATCGGTTGCCGCTTCAGCGCCCACAACTACAGGGATGTCGAATTCAAGGCATACGATTGCGGCGTGAGAGGTAAGCCCGCCTGCTTCGGTGATAACCGCCCCTGCTTTGGACATGGCGGGAATATATTCGCTGTACGTTTCCGGCGCGACCAGGATATCGCCCTGTCCAACCTTTTCCAGCGCTTCACGGCTGGTATGCGCGATCCTTACGGTTCCGGTAACCGCACGGTTGCCGATTCCGGTTCCACGGGCCAGTATATCGCTCACTGTATGTACCCGGATCAGGTTGGTTGTGCCTTTAATACCGACTGGTATCCCGGCGGTGAATACAACCAGGTCGCCGCCTTTAATCAGCCCGGAGCTTAAAGAAGCCTCAATGGCCGCGGACATCATCTCGTCGGTATTTTTACTCCCCCTGGCCAGGATTGGTTGGACTCCCCAGTTCAGCGCCAGCTTGCGCATAACCTCCTGATGCGGGGTAACCGCGATAATGGGCGCCTGTGGCCGGTATTTGGAAACCATTTTAGCGGTATGGCCAGACTCGGTGGAACTGATAATAGCCGCCGCCCCGAGTGCGTGGGCTATAGCGCAGGTGGCCAGTCCGATAGCGTTGGTCACAGTCTGCCGGGTTGAGACAGAACCCTTCCCGCCCAGCAACTTGTCATATTGCAAAGCCGCTTCAGCCCGCTCCGCTATACGCGCCATTGTTTCCACAGCCTCCAGCGGGTGTTTCCCGGCGGCTGTTTCCCCGGAAAGCATCAGCGCGTCTGAGCCATCAAAGATGGCGTTGGCTACATCACTCGCTTCAGCCCTGGTGGGCCTGGGGTTGTTGATCATAGAATCAAGCATCTGGGTGGCTGTAACCACTGGTTTGCCGACTAAATTGCATTTCTCAATAATCACTTTTTGCACCAGCGGCACTTCTTCCACAGGGATCTCCACCCCCAGGTCTCCTCTGGCCACCATGATCCCGTCTGAAACTTTGATAATATCATCGAGGTTATCTACTGCCTTCCTGCTTTCTATCTTGGCAATGATGTCAAGGTTGCCCCCGGCTTTTTCAATTATTTCCCGGATAGACAGGACATCAGCAGATTTCCTGACAAAAGAAGCCGCTATGTAATCCAGCTTTTGCTTCACACCAAACCTTATGTCCTCGATATCCTTGGCCGTTACAGCAGGCAGATTATCCGTCGCGCCCGGCACATTGACGCCTTTCTGGCTGGACACATAACCGCCGTTTATTACCAGACATTTAATTTCCTTATCGCCTGTTGATAAAACTTTCAGAGCGATTAAGCCGTCCGCAACCATAATGGTATCGCCTTCCCTCACATCACGGGGAAGGTCGGGGTAGTTAACAGGTATGAGTTCCCTGTCGCCTTTGATGTTCTCAGTGGTAAGTGTGACCAGAGCGCCCTCCTCAAGCAGAACGGGCTCTTCCTTAAAGTAACCCAGGCGGATCTCAGGCCCCTTGGTATCGAGCATGATGGCCACGTTTTTGCCAACTGCCGCGGCGGCCCTGCGTATAGCTGCAATACGTCGCTCGTGTTCTTCATGTGTCCCGTGCGAAAAATTTAGGCGGGCAACATTCATCCCTGCCAGAAGAAGTTTCTTCAGCATGTCAATGCTGTCACTGGCGGGACCGATAGTACAGACTATTTTTGTTTTACGCACTTGCTTACCTCCTGCAAAACGATGCTGCTTCTGGTACTCATATGGACAGGGTAACTGCCAGATTACACATTTCCGCATCAATGGATTTAGTCTGGCTTAAGGCCTCATCAATATCCAGGGCGATGATCTCCCCTGCCTTAATACCTACCATCTCTTTTTTTGCTCCAGCCATAAGCAGTTCCACTGCTCTGGCGCCCATGCGGCTGGCCAGGATTAAATCAGCGGCGGACGGCATGCCGCCCCGCTGCAGGTGACCTAAAATAGTGACCTTGGTGTCAAAACCTGTACGCTCCTTGATGATGCGGCCTACTTCTATGCCGCTGGCCACCCCTTCAGCAACCACTATGATACTGTGGAGTTTGCCACGCCGGTAACCCCGCATGAGCCGCTCACATATTTCATCGTAGTTATAGGGACACTCCGGCACCAGGATTGACTCGGCGCCCCCGGCCAGACCGGCGGCGAGAGCGATAAAGCCATAATGCCGGCCCATTACTTCAATGATAAAAGTACGCTCGTGCGAGGTGGCGGTATCTCTTATTTTATTGATAGCCTCTACGGCGGTATTAACAGCAGTGTCAAACCCGATGCTCTGATCGGTGCCCGCAATATCATTGTCAATTGTGCCGGGCACTCCTATTACCGGCAGGCCGTACTCCTCGTGGAATACTCTGGCGCCGCGAAACGAACCGTCCCCCCCGATAACTACCAGGCCCTGAACGCCAAAGCGCTTCACGTTTTCAAACGCTTTGGCCCGGCCTGTGGGAGTCTTAAACTGTTCTGAACGGGCGGTACGCAGGATCGTGCCTCCCCTGTGAATGATATCCGCAACAGAACCGGGGTTCATCGGATACATGTCGGCCTCTATAAAACCATTAAATCCCCGTTTTATTCCTATAACCTCAAGTCCATGATAAATAGCCTTGCGCACCACAGCCCTGATACACGCGTTCATGCCGGGTGAATCCCCGCCGCTGGTTAATAAAGCAATTCTCTGCAACAGCACTTACCTCCTGTCAGTCAGTGATAGCCGCTGTTATATATATTGCCTTCTGCAGCGCCAGTTTATTACACGCAAAAGGGTCAGGCACTTAACTTATCATCTTTGCTGCTTGTTTCAAATGTAAATAAGTTACTGCCTGACCCCCTTTTCATTTTTTATAAAAGCTGCGGAAGCCACGGGGACAGTTCCATCGTCTTCCCTTCGCTACGCTTCGGGGACGCTCGAACCGTCCCCGTGGCTTCGCTGTGTTTAATCCGCTAAATTTCCTATAGAGCGGTATTTTTCGTATCTCTGGGCAAGCAGGACCTCCGGCGCGAGATCTAAAAGCTCATCCATAGTTTCGGCTATAGCCCTGCCTAAAAGTTCGGCGGCGGTACCCGGGTCGCGCTGAGCGCCCCCAATGGGCTCGGGTACGATTTTATCGGCGACACCAAGTTTCTGTATATCGCGGGCAATAATCCTGATGGTCTCAGCCGCCTCACGGTTACGGGTAGAATCCTTCCATAAAATACTGGCGTAGCCCTCCGGTGTTATCACTGAGTAGATAGAGTGCTCCTGCATTAAAATCCGGTCCCCCACCCCGATCCCCAGGGCGCCTCCGCTAAAACCTTCGCCAATCACAACCGCGATAATGGGCACCTTAAGGGTGGCCATAACTAAAATACTTCTGGCAATGGCCTCAAACTGGCCCCTCTCCTCAGCGCCAATGCCGGGATAAGCCCCGGGTGTATCAATAAAACAGATCACCGGGCGGTTAAATTTTTCAGCCTGCTTCATCAGGCGCATAGCCTTCCGGTAGCCCTCCGGGTGAGCCATGCCAAAATTCCTGGCCAGGTTTTCCTTGGTATCTTTACCTTTAAGCTGGCCAATCACAGTCACAGCGCGCCCGTTAAAGCGGCCGATCCCCCCTATTACCGCAGGGTCGTCTCCAAAATAGCGGTCCCCGCGCATTTCAATGAAGTCCTGAAAGAGGTGGTTTATATAGTCAGAGGTGTTTGGGCGCTCCGGGTGGCGCGCTATCAGTACATGGTGCCACGCGGTAAGATTGTTGTATATTAATTCCCTGACTTCTACAGCCCTTTTTTCTAAAATGGATATTTCATTAGAAAGATCGATACCCTTTTCTTTAGAAAAAATGCGCAATTCACTTATCTTATTTTCCAGCTCCTGGATCGGTTTCTCAAATTCTAAAATGGCAGCCATGCTCTATTACTCCCCCTGCAGATGTAATTTCAAAAGTATAGCCAGGGTTTCTTTCATTTGGGGCCGGGGTACAATTTTGTCTACGAAACCGTGTTGTTCAAAAAACTCAGCCCGCTGGAAACCTTCCGGCAGTTTTTGACGTATGGTCTGCTCGATCACCCTTGGACCGGTAAATCCGATCATGGCCTCCGGCTCCGCCAGAATAACATCGCCAAGCGCGGCGAAACTGGCGCTGACACCGCCGGTGGTGGGATCTGTAAGCACTGATATGTACAGTTGGCCCGCCTCACTTAGCCTGGCCAGAGCTTCAACCGTTTTGGCCAGCTGCATTAAAGACAAAATCCCTTCCTGCATGCGGGCGCCGCCTGAAGCGGCAAAGATAATCAGGGGCTTTCTTTTAGCGGCGGCAGTCTCTATGGCCCTGGTGATTTTCTCCCCCACCACGGTGCCCATACTGCCCATCATAAAGTTGGTGTCCATGATCGCTGTGACCACCGGAACTCCTGCAATGGTTCCCTCACCGGCCACCACGGCTTCATTTAACCCGCTCTTTTTACGCGCTTCGCTTATTTTTCTTTCATAATCAGCCAGTTTGAAAGGGTTGACCGGGAGTATATCGGCGTCCATCTCCCGAAAGCTTCCCTCATCTAAAATCATTTTAATACGCTCGGCCGCTGTCAGCCGGAAGTGAAAACCACACTTATGACAAACCTTATAGTTTTTAATAAGTTCCTTGTTCAATAAAATTTCACTGCAGCGTGAACACTTACTCCAAATCCCCTCGGGGATTTCGCGGTTTTCAGCGTCAGGCTGAACTGTAATTTGCTTTTGTTTGCGGAATGCGTCCAAAACCAAAATAAACACCCCTTAGCCCTTTACTCTTAGTCTTTTGGTGATTTTAACAGCCGTCTTAGAGTATTAATCACAGTTGAGCAGTCGAATGAATATCATTGAAGGGTGAAATGCGGATTTAAATGGAATTAATTATCTCCATGGCCTCGTCAACCTCTGATTCGCACACCAGGATCTCTACCGAACAGACATTATTAGCTTGCGGCAGACCGAGCGTCCTTAACTTTACCAGGAAGCCCTCAGCGGTTAAAATCTTTTTAAGCTTATCTGCTTCTTTCTCACTTGGCGCAATATATACCACCGTCCACACATTGAAGCCTCCTCAAAAAGGGATTGACGGCACGCCTATGTCTTTCTACCAGCGCGGCCGGTATTCCTCTTTTTAGATGAAAATAAGTATACCCAGAGCTTTCGCTCTGGATACTAGAGTCTTCACTGTTGAATCCCTGGCGCTCCTATATCAATCTTCTGTCCGGATTCCACCGTGTTTGGTTAAAAGTTCCACTTTCCCCCTGATCTTAATGGCGGAGGTATGCTCGGTAAACTGGGCGATCATTATCTCTCCCTTATCCAGTTTTTCTGAATGGTGAAACCTCGTGTCCTTGCCACGGGTCAATCCGATAATAGTAACACCGTTTTCCATCGCTTTTATTACAACGTACTCTCCTGTGATTTCCCACACTTCAGGCAAAAAAATCACCTCTTATATTTCCCATTTTTAATTGATACATTTTAACACAAAGGCCGCTGCTTGGCAAGGATTGGATATTGACGTTTATAGTTCAAGGATACTGAAAAAGTTTACTCTTTTTTTAGTTTTCTTTCCGGCGCCAGGCGCGCTATCGGCAACCGGACCATTATTTGACCTGACCACGGCCGCCCCGGAGGTGACAGTGTTTTTTCTTCTTACCTTCACCCTCGCCCGCCCCAGGAGATCTTCCAACCTCGCCGCAACCGGCCCTGACAGGTCTACCCTGAATTCCTCCCCCGCTCTGATTACTTTCTTTTCACTTGCGAAATGCAAAAACACCGGTGAACCACCCTGGAAACTGCTCAGGATGAGTTGCACCTGGTCCAGCAACGGCGAATCCGCACTTTCAATTTTTAAGTGTAATTCCCCCTCCAGATAGCTTTCCAGAGCTGAGATTTCTTCCCCGATTATTTTGGTTTGCTCACCATTCTCCCTGGACTTGCCTTTTACCACAACCACTTCGTCGACCCCGATAGCCAGGCGGTACTGATTGTAAGGGCGGGGGTAAACAACAACTTCAACCGACCCGGTAAGGTCCTCTACCGTCAGGATAGCCATGGGATCTCCCCTGCGGGTGCTGGTTTTTTTAACTCCGGTAATCAGACCGCCTAAAACCACCTCACTGTCGTCGGGCAGTTCGGCAAGTTCCACCGCTGTTGCGGTGGATAACATATTCAGAGCGTCACGGTACTGGGAAAGGGGGTGCCCGCTGATATAGAGGCCAAGTGTTTCCTTTTCCATCGCCAGCAGTTCAGCCACTGGGAATTCTCCTACCTCCGGCAGGGTGACACTGACCGCCTCACGACTGTCACCGAGAAAATCCAGGAGTGACAACTGCCCGTTCTCCCTTTCGCGCTGGGACTGCTGGGCCAGGCCCAGCCCTGAGTCCACGGCCGCCATCAACTGCGCCCGCCGGTAGCCCAGGGAATCAAACGCGCCGCACTTGATCAGGCTCTCCAGTACCCGCCTGTTGACAACCTTCGTGTCCAGGCGTCTGCAAAAATCAGCATAATCGTTAAAAGGTCCGTCTTTTTCCCTGGCCCGGATGATAGACTCCACCGCCCCCAGGCCGACGTTCTTCACTGCGGCCAGACCGAAGCGGATCTTATTCCCAACCACCGAAAAGCTTTCCCGGCTCTCGTTTACATCGGGCGGCAGTACTTCTATCCCCAGCCTCCTGCATTCTTCAATATAAGCGGAAACTTTATCGGCATTATCCCTAATGGATGTGATCAGAGCCGCCATGAACTGCTGCGCATATTTCGCCTTTAAGTAGGCGGTCTGGTAGGAAACCATGGCATAGGCTGCTGAGTGACTTTTGTTAAAGCCATAGCCAGCGAAAAATTCCATTAAATCAAATATTTGACCTGCTACTTCTATATCAATATCATTATTTTGAGCCCCTTCAACAAACTGGGAGCGCAGGTTGGCAATAATCTCCGGTTTTTTCTTACCCATGGCGCGGCGCAGTAAATCTGCCTGACCCAGGCTAAATCCTGCCAGTTCACTGGAGATGCGCATGACTTGTTCCTGATAGAGGATGACACCGTAAGTGTCTTTTAAAATTGGCTCTAATTTTGGGTGAAGATACTTTGTCTTCTTTATCCCGTGTTTGTTCTTGGTAAAATCTTCCACCATGCCACTGCCCAGCGGGCCTGGCCGGTATAAGGCCACCAGAGCCACGATATCTTCAAACAATTCCGGTTTAAGATCGCGTAAGATTGAGCGCATACCGCTACTCTCCAACTGGAAAACCCCGGAGGTTTCACCCCGGCCAAGCATTTCATAAGTCGTCCGGTCATCAAACGGTATTTTGTCTATATCCAAGTCAACGCCAATACTATCAGCGATTAACCGGACCGCGTCACTGATCACCGTCAGTGTTCTTAAACCAAGCATGTCCATCTTCAAAAGGCCGAGTTCTTCCACGGTTCCCATGGAGAACTGGGTAGTCACCGGACCGTCGGAAGCCTTATACAGAGGCAGATAGTGAGTTAGCGGCTCCGGTGTGATCACTATGCCCGCAGCGTGGGTGGAGGCGTGCCTGGGCATCCCTTCCAGGGCCGAGGCAGTGTCAATTAGTTTTTTTATTTCTCCTTTTTGATCATACAGTTCCTTTAATTCCGGAGCGTCGTTTAAAGCTTTTTCTATAGTTACGTGCAGTTCGGCCGGCACAAGCTTGGCCACCCTGTCCACATCACCGTAGGGCATGCTTAGCGCCCTGCCCACGTCCCGGATGGCGGCACGGGCCGCCATGGTGCCGAAGGTAATGATCTGCGCCACGTGGTCTGCGCCGTACTTCTGCACCACATAGTCGATAATTTCTCCCCTGCGCTCGTAACAAAAGTCGATGTCTATGTCCGGCATCGACACTCTTTCGGGATTTAAAAACCTTTCGAACAGCAGTCCGTATTTTAACGGGTCAATGTTGGTTATGCCCAGGCTATAGGCCACCAGGCTGCCGGCTGCGGAACCGCGGCCCGGCCCGACCGGTATCCCGCTCTGTCTGGCAAAATGGATGAAGTCCCAGACGATCAGGAAATAGGCTGAGTAGCCCATTTGTTTAATGACACCCAGTTCAAACATCATCCGGGCCTTAATCTCAGGGCTCATCTCGCCGTATACCCTCTGGACGCCCTGGTAACAGAGTTCTGCCAGGTAGGTGTCGGCATTGTATCCCTCAGGCACGTCGTAATGGGGCAGGTAGTACTTGCCGAATCCCATCCCTACATCGCAGCGACCGGCAATTTCCAGGGTGTTTTGCAGTGCTGAGGGCAGTTCACCGAAAAGTGTCTTCATCTCTGCGGGGCTTTTTAAATACAACTCTTCAGATTGAAACTTCATTCGCCCAGGATCATCAACGCTTCTGCCGGTCTGAATAGCCAGCAGCACATCCTGGTTTTCAGCGTCTGTCCGATTGACATAGTGAACGTCATTGGTTGCGATTAGAGGGATGTTCATTGACTTGTGAATATTCAGCAGTTCCTTGTTGGCCTGCCGCTGCTCCGCAAAGCCATGGTCCTGCAGTTCCAGGAAAAAGTTTTCAGGGCCGAATATATCCCGGTAGGCGCCGGCAGCCTGGCGTGCTTTCTCCATCTCCCCGCCAAGAATCTTGGCTGCGACCTCTCCGGCAATGCAGCCGCTCAAAGCAATTAAACCTTTGCTGTGGCTGGCCAGTGTTTCTTTGTCAACCCTGGGCTTGTAGTAAAAACCCCTGGTAAAACCCTGAGAAACAAGGTCCAGCAGGTTGCGGTAGCCTTCTTCGTTTTCCGCCAGTAAAACCAGGTGATTCAGGTTGTCATCAATCCTGGGAGTGCGGTCATCCATGGTGCGGGGCGCCACATAAACCTCACAGCCCAGGATTGGCTTGATCCCGGCATTCTTGCAAGTCTTGTAAAACTCAACTACGCCGTGCATGGCGCCGTGGTCGGTAATGGCCC
>CAZIYV010000044.1:0-23133 GCA_964543575.1 uncultured Pelotomaculum sp. | reverse complement strand
CGGTATCCCGGTTTTTTTAAAACCAGAAAGTCAGGCTTCACCAAGACAATCCACTCCCTTACAGGATTTAGAAACAGGAGAACCGTCCCCTTGTGTCACTACGGTATAAATGCGGTCTCTGCTGGCAAACTAATGCCTGTAGATTATACTGGAGGGATCGCCAAATTATGAATCCTTACCTGGAAATTTTAATCAGGGCGGTGGGTGCTTTTGCTGCGGTGATTTTTCTAACCAGGTTGGTGGGGAAGTCGCAGGTGGGCGGTCTGACCATTACCGACTGGGTCAACGGCATTGTTGTGGGCTCCATAGCCGCCAGCCTGGTCACCGAGCTGAGTTAGCCTGCCGCTTATTACGCTTACGGTCTTTTGCTTTTTTTAGTGTTAACCATTGTCTCTCAGTGGGCGAGTATCAAATACCGTCCGCTTCATAAGATATTAAGCGATGAGCCGACGGTGGTGGTGCATAACGGCAAAGTTATGGAGAGGAATATGCGCAAGATGCGCTACACTATGGATGACCTGACCTCACAGCTGCGCCAGAGACATGCTTTCAATATCGACGATGTCGAATTTGCCATCGCGGAGCCTAACGGCCAGCTGAGTGTGCTTTTAAAGAGCCAGGCCGCGCCGGTGGCGCCGCGGGATATCAACATCCCCACCCAGTACCGGGGCATGCCTTCGGAGCTGGTAGTGGACGGGGTTATCATCAAGCAGAACCTGAAGCAAAATAATCTGGACGAGGACTGGCTGCTGGGAGAACTGCAGAAGCAGAGTGTACAGTCGCTGCAAGAAGTATTCTACGCCAGTCTGGACAGTTCTGGAAAACTGTACATCGATAAAAGACGGGATGACCTTGACTACGTTCAGGACATTACCGACAAGCTGCCGGGGAAAATGCCGCAGTGAGAAGAAAGATTTTCCACTTGAAGGATTTTATTTTCTTGGAGTAGAAGTTTAGTAAATGGTGTTGAAAAATGACGACTGGTAAATTTCTCTTCAAGGCGACGCTTGTGATCGCCTTTTTTAGCTTAATGTCCAAAGTGCTGGGCCTTGGCAGGGAATCCGTAATAGGCGGGCTGATCGCGACTAGCTATCTGGCTGACGCCTATCAGATGTCCTTAAAGGCGCCGAGTATGCTTTTCGCTGTTATCAGCGGAGCGCTGGCGACGGTGATTGTGCCTGTTTATATTGAATATGCCTCCAGGGGCGAGAAGAGCGAGGCCTGGAAGCTATTCCAAACCGTTATGGTAGTGGTTACTCTTTTCTTCCTGGTCGCTTCTATCATCGGTGTGCTCGGGGCGCCCCTCCTGGTAAAGCTTGTGGCGCCCGGCTTTACAGGCGAAACAAGAGCATTGACGGTCGAACTGGCCAGAATTATTTTGCCCTGGATGATTTTTGCCGCCCTGGCCTCCCTGTTTACCCAGCTTTTGAATGCCAACAATATTTTTGGCCTGCCGGCTTTCAGCAGCTCGGTCAACAACATTTTTATAATTATTGCCGCGCTTACCCTGGGCAAACTTTATGGTGTCTACGGCCTGGCTCTTGGCACTATGCTGGCTATGGCGGCAATGGCCCTGGTGCAGTTACCCGCCCTTTATAAAGCAGGCTTCAGAGTCAGCTTAAAGGTGGACCTGCGCCATCCTGGTTTAAAGAAGATCTATTGTCTTGCTTTGCCCTCGGTGTTCAGCATCTCGGTTATCCAGGCCAACGTGTTTGTTACTTTTGTGCTGGCGTCATGGCTGCCGGTGGGAAGCGTTTCGTCACTTGGTTATGCGGACAGGTTGATCCAATTTTCCGTTGCCCTGCTGGGTACCGCCCTGGCGACGGCGGTTTTCCCTACCATTTCCCGGTTGGCCTCGGAAGGTGGCATGGAAGCTTTTGCCGCTACCCTGCTCGGCTCGCTGAAAGTTGTAATCATTGGGATCATCCCTGCCAGCGTAGGCTTAATAACCTTGAGTCACCCCATTGTTAATTTGATTTATGCGTGGGGCGCCTTTGACCAGAAATCAGTGGAAATGACTGCGGCGGCACTTTTATTCTATGCTGTAGGTTCGGTAGGCCAGGCAGCCGGTATTCTGCTTGTCCGCGGTTTTTACTCTTTGCAGGATACACGTACCCCGCTGATAATAAGTATTGTTCAGGTTCTGATTAACCTGGGTCTGAGCCTGCTGCTGATCGGGCCTTTCCGGCACGCCGGCCTGGCCCTGGCCGCCTCCCTGGCCAACCTGGCCTACATGGCAATGCTGATGTGGTACCTGGGTAAGAAAATACCCGGTTTGTACCAGGACGGCCTGTTGAAATTCACCCTGGCGGTTCTCGCAGCCGCAGGTTTGATGGCCGCAGCAAGTTACACGGTCAATGGGGCCATGGCGGGGATGATCCCCGGGAAAACAGGCCTGATTATCCAGTTAGGCCTGGCCGTAATCGCCGGAGCAGCGGTTTATGTGGCCGCAATTTTTGCCCTGAGAGTTAAAGAAGCCCACATATTCTGGCAAAGCGTCCGCACAGCCCTCACCAAAAGACTCCGCACCCGCGCAAACGGGGACGGTTCTTGACTTGCCTCCAGGCAAACGGGGACGGTTCTTGCTTTGCCTGGTAAAAAATGGACGCAGTCGCAGGTAACAGGCTGTAGGCAGTAGGTATATCTGCATTCCTGAAAGTCCTGTCCCCAAGAGAATTTCAATCACACCTACGCCTTACGACTTTTTTGAGACAAGAGTGAGACAAGAGAACCGTCCCCTTGTCTCACTTAGTAACCTTTCAGCCTCTTGCCACATACGCTGGTGGGAGGAGGTGCCGGCAAATGCTGTTTAAAATTTCCGACCTGGGGCTTAGAGATATTGTTAACCTGGTTGACGGGGCAAAGCTGGGCCCGGTAAAAGATGTTCACTTCGACGCGGAAACAGGACAAGTGATTTCGCTGGTGCTTTCCAGCGGCAGGAAGTATTTCGGGTTGTTAAGCGCCGGCAGTGACGTGGTAGTGCCCTGGGAAAAAATAAAAAAGATTGGGGTCGACACCGTCCTGGTCGAAATCGAGGCCTTGACAAAAGCACTCTAATTGGTAATGCTCTATAACCTCGTTTATTGACATTTATCGCCTTGTGTTGTTAAAATATATTAATCCTGTGCGTTTTTAGCTTGTGAAGAGGGCATGGCCATAGCTAGATCCAAACCTCTGATCCGGAGGTTTGGTTTTTTCGTTTAGGGCTTGTACAAACTTAAGGAGGAATTGCCATGAGCAGGCGGCTTTTTACCTCGGAGTCGGTTACCGAGGGACACCCTGATAAAGTTGCTGACCAGATATCCGACGCGGTACTTGACTCAATTTTTGAAAATGATCCTTTAGCTCGTGTAGCATGCGAAACCCTGGTTACTACGGGGTTGGTCCTGGTTGCGGGCGAAATTACCACCAGCTGTTATATCGATATCCCCAGGGTAGCCCGGGAAACCATACGCGAAATTGGTTACACCAGGGCCAAGTATGGTTTTGATTGTGACACCTGCGCGGTTATCACTTCAATTGACGAACAATCCTGCGATATCGCCCAGGGGGTGGACCGGGCGCTGGAAATCAGGGAATGTGAAACAGGTGTCGATGAATTCGATTTAACCGGCGCGGGTGACCAGGGCATGATGTTCGGATATGCCACCAACGAAACGCCCGAATTAATGCCACTGCCCATTGCACTGGCACACCAGCTGGCCAGGCGGCTGGCTGAAGCCCGGAAGGGCAGGATTGTTCCTTATCTGCGTCCGGACGGCAAAACCCAGGTTACCGTTGAATACGAAAACGGCCGCCCCCTGCGGGTAGACACCATTGTTGTTTCAACCCAGCACCACCCCAAGGTATCACTGGAGAAGATCCGGCGGGATGTGCTGGAGGAGGTTATAAAGCCAATCGTTCCGGAGGAATTTCTGGACACGCAGACCAAGTTTTTTGTTAACCCGACCGGACGCTTTGTCATCGGCGGCCCCCAGGGCGATACAGGCCTGACCGGCCGGAAAATAATTGTTGACACCTATGGCGGTATGGCCAGACACGGCGGCGGCGCTTTTTCCGGTAAGGACCCGACCAAGGTTGACCGATCTGCCAGTTACGCCGCCCGCTATGTGGCCAAGAATATTGTGGCCGCAGGGTTGGCCGACAAGTGTGAATTCCAGGTCGCTTACGCGATCGGGGTGGCCCAACCGGTTTCAATTATGGTTGAAACCTTCGGCACCGCTAAAATCGACCAGCAGCTGCTGGTAAATCTGGTACGGCAGCACTTTGACCTGCGCCCGGCGGCCATCATCAAGGAATTAGACCTGCGCCGGCCTATTTACAAAAAGGTGGCGGCCTATGGTCATTTTGGCAGAAACGACCTCGACCTGCCCTGGGAGCGTACCGACAAGGCGGATTTACTCAGGCGGTCGGCGGGTGTCTAATTAGACATGGTTGTTTATCAATTTAGGTTTTAGGTTATATCACCCCTGAAGTCCGACCTGCATAGTTTGCATTAAGGACACGGGGGTGAGTTTTTTTGAAATGGTTTTTGCTGTTGCTGGCACTGCTTTTTCTTGCCGGGATTTATATGATCATGAGAGCAGCATCTGGAAACAGTCAGCGGGAGTATTCCGGCAGGATAAAACTGGTGATCACAGTCAAAGATCAGGAGCCGTGGGTGGAAGGCTTCATTCGCAAGCTATTTTTCTGTGTCAAAAAGAAATCCGGCCTGGATGTGGTAATTGTTGACGACTTTTCTTGCGACCGCACACCGGATATTCTCAAACGGCTGGCCAGGGTATATCCTTTTAAGCTCAACACCTCCGGTTCCTGTGAGCAAGAAAGAGACTATGCCGGCGCCCTGCACTTTGACGTAAGAGGTCTGAGCGGAAAAGATCTTCTGGATGCGCCCTTATTCTACCGCCTCTCCCATTTAAACGAAGGTAAATCGCAGGTTCTGTCGAAATAGGAGTTAGGGTTTATCCTGGCATTTACCTGAGGTTACGGGGTGAATTTCAGTGCGTTCAAAGCAGGGAATAGTTCACATCATATATACCTGGCTTATAGTTGGACTGGCTGTGTGGCAGCTGGCCAGCCTGTTCCCCGTGCTGGAACTGGACAGTTCACGGGAGCTGCTGACGGTTGTTTTCCTGGGTGTGCTGGCCGAGTGCCTGGCGGTCCCCTTCCCACACGGTCAGCTTTCAGGTGGCTTTGCCCTGATCCTGTCCAGCTTTTTAATCTACGGGCCGGCCGCCGCCATTTGGGTTAACGGCCTGGCCGCCCTGATCGGTCAGGGTATCGCTAACCGGGGCAATCCTGTGCGGACCGTTCTTTTCAACGCCGGGCAGTATACTCTGGCGGCAGCGGCGGCGGGGCTGCTTTTTAAACTGAGCGGCGGCGTCCAGGGGCTGGTCGGGACCGCCAATATTTTCCCCTTATTGATTTTCACGGCTGCCTACATCACGGTCAACCACCTGCTGGTTTATCTGTACCTGCTGCCCGGGCGGCACAGCACGACTAGGCGGCTGGTCTGGTCGGACGCTATCAAGTGGGACGGGCTGACCTATCTGTTTACCGTGCCCCAGGGTATTCTCATCGCTATGATCTACAGATATACGGGGCTGACGGGAACGCTCACGCTGTTTTTTTCGGTGCTGGCCCTCCAGTTTTTCCTGCGCTATTACGTCCGGCTGCAGGTGACCAACAGGGAGCTTATTGCTTTTTACCAGGTGGCCAGGTTTTTAGAAGGCAAGCCCAGCCCGGTAAAATTAATGGAAATGGTTTTGAGAAACACCAAAAAAGCAGTACCGTTTCACAGCGGGGTGGCCTACCTCTGCCAGGACGAGGAAGAAGCCTGCCTTCCCGCGGCGGCGACCGGCCCTTATGCCAAACAGCTTCTGGCAACTACTGTTTTTGCGGGAGAAGGCATTATCGGTATGTCCCTGGCAAACAGGAAGCCGGATATTGTTTTCGATACCAGGACCGACCCCCGGGCTAGGCATGAGGAAGGAATTTGCCAGGTCATGCGCTCGCTGCTGGTTATCCCCCTGTTCTCAGGCAGGGATGCACTGGGAGTTGTCGTGCTGGGGGAAAAACGGCCTCTCGCTTTTGATGAAAAACATCTGCATATTATGACTGTCCTGGCCGGACAGGCCTCCGTCGCTTTAGAAAACTCCGTCCTGAGCCAACGCCTTGATCAGGCCGTGTCGCGTGATACCCTGACCGGGCTGTTGAGCTTCAATACCTTTGCCTCAATAACAGCTGAAATGTGTGAAAGCGCAGGGGAGTCCGGGTCTACGGTTGGTTTGATCATAGTGGACATAGATCGTTTCAAGTCTTTTGACCGGCATTACGGCCGCGAGGCCGGGGAGATGGCGCTGGCGGAACTGGCCCTGTTAATCGGGAGCAGTATCCGTACAGACGATATCACCGCGCGCTACGGTGGTGATGAGTTTGCCCTGCTGCTGCCCGGCGCAAGTGGCCGCCGCCTGCAGGAGATAGCAGAAACCCTTTGGCGGAAAGCGCGGGAGTACACCTTCCTCCGGGAGGAAGGCCGGTCTGCCAGGTTGACTATAAGTGTGGGCCTGGCAGAATTCCCCAGGGACGCCGGCGATGCCGCAGGCCTTTTCAGGACCGCTCAGCGGGCACTGGATAAAGCCAAGGCCGCAGGAGGCGACCGTGTTGATTCAGCCGTGGTCCCCATTTCAGACTAAGGGGCAAACCGGGACGGTTCTTGTCTTGCCTGGTAAAGTGTGGTAAAGTTGTTACGAGGTGATAAATATGCCAAGGCAAGCCAGGGACAAGGGAGAGTTTTCAATTTACCATGTAATTCAGAGGGGAAACGAGAAAAAAAGTATCTTTCTCTCTGATGAAGACAGGTCAAGGTTCATAGAAATACTTGTAAATATGAAGAAAAAGTATAACTTTCTGCTTTATGCCTACTGCCTGATGGATAATCACGTACATCTCATAATAGACGATAACGGAAATGACATTTCCAAGATAGTCACAAGTATAAATATAAGCTATGCACAATATTTCAACCGGATCTACAGTAGGTGTGGACACCTGTTCCAGGACCGGTTTAAGAGTGAAATGGTAAACAACGACGCTTACCTGTTTGAGTTGAGCCGTTACATACACAACAATCCGGTTAAAGCCGGAATCGTGAAAAAGCCACAAGAATATCTTTGGAGCAGTTTCAATATTTACACTGGAAGAAAAAAAGATTATTGTGGACTGATTGATAAAGGGAGGATCTTAGATGGCTTTTCAAGCAATAAGATAAAGGCGGTCAAGGGGTATATCGAATTTATGTCCAAAGAAGAGGATAAAAACATCCGCATCATGGATATTGATGACCCATTTAGTGATACTGACTATAACAGCGACTTTATTTGCACGATGGAGCAAGCCCGGTTAAGAATAAGAGAGGTTGCGGAAAATAAAGAAATACAATCTGGTGATCTGAAGAATTATCTTGTGTTTCGCAATGAGTTGATTAGTGGAATAAGAAGGAATTCCTCCCTTTCATTAAAGCAGATTGGTGAGCTGTTTGGCGGACTAAGCGTTTCCAGGGTAAGCAGGATCCTGGCCGGAGAGAGGCAGGCAAATCGAGAACCGTCCCCGTTTGCCTGAAGGCAAGGCAAGAACCGTCCCCGTTTGCTAGGAGGTTGGGGTGATGTCTCTTTGGAAAGACCTGCTGGACCTGATTTTCCCTCCGGGACCGGAATGCCCTTTTTGCGGCGGCCAGCGTCTGGGGGAGAATGTTTGCGAGCAGTGCCGAGCTGTCATTGACGGTTACAGCCGGGAGCTTTACTGCGGCAGGTGCGGCCGCTATGCCGGGAAAGGTGCGGTTCTTCCAGCAACCCCCGGCCACCTTTGTTACGACTGCCGGAAGCATGGCTGGCCTTTTGTCCGGGCCCGTGCGGCCGGGCCGTACGAAGGTGTTTTGAAAGACGCTATTCACCGGTTTAAATACGCAGGCCGCCGCAGCCTGGCCCCACACCTGGCGCGGCTGATGGCGGATGCGGCCTGCGCCGGCCCGGAATTCCCCCCGCTTGACCTGGCCCTGCCTGTGCCCTTATCGGACGAAAAGCTCCGGCAGAGGGGTTTTAACCAGGCAGCCCTGCTGTCGAAGGAGGTTGGCTCACTGCTGCGAATACCTGTAAGCGGGCGGCTGCTGGTGAAAGATTTTGAGACAAGCCCCCAAGCCGGCCTGACAAGAGCCGCCAGGGAATCCAACCTGAGGGGCGCCTTTAGAGTGACAGATTCCGGTGCGCTTCGTGGGAAGAATATCCTCATAATCGATGATGTTTTCACTACCGGCAGCACCATCTCGTCAGCAGCTTCCGTTGTTCGCAAAGCCGGGGCCGGACAGGTGTTTGCCCTGACAGCCGCAGCCGGCAGATATTTTTGATTTTTCTACAAAAAACGTGCCAGGCTTTTACATTATATGACATCCATTTTTTAGAAATTTTATTTTACTAACATTAAAACTGCTGATTTTATAAGTTATTAACAGCATTATCCACATTGTCCACAGGTTTTTCTGCACAAACGCCTTTCAACAAGTAATTTTTCGACAATCTTAATAACCCCTTAACAATTATTTAATCTTGCCGGACGCAGGTACTGTCGAATTGCGTAAAACTTGTTTCCAAAAGCTATTATCAAGGTAATAACTGCGGCTCATACTGGAAAGCTTGACAATCTTATCCCCCTTATGTTAACATTTTTATACGTAATAGAAGGATGTCGGAACAAGTTTTTAGGAGGTATGTTTGTGTTTGGTCGGGTTAAGTGGTTTAACCAGGAGAAGGGGTATGGTTTTATCGAGAGGGAGGATGGAGGGGACGTATTTGTCCACTTCTCGGCGATTCAGGAAGAAGGCTTTAAGACCCTAGCCGAGGGTCAAAAGGTTGAATTCGATATCGTCGAAGGCGCCCGGGGGCCGCAGGCGGCCAACGTGACGAAAATATAAACTCTTGAATACCCCAGCCAAAACCTGGGGTATTTAAATCTAAATATGATTTAGAAAGGATTTTTTGCCGCCCGGGGGAATAATAGGATTGTAAAGAAATTCAACGAAAGGAGTTGTTTTTCATGAAGGTACAGGTGCGCGGTAGAAACATGGATACGACGGACGCCTTAAAGGATTATATTGGTAAGAGGCTCGGCAAACTGGATAAATACATCGACAATCTTGGTGATGCCCAGGTAACTATGACTGTGGAAAGGGGTTTCCACCGGATCGAGGTAACCATACCCATCAACGGGATGATTTTAAGAGGGGAAGAAAGCACGGGCGATATGTACACTTCCGCCGATCTCGTGGTGGAAAAGCTGGAAAAACAGATTGAAAAGTATAAAGGCAAGCTGCAGAAGAGGGGCGCCCGCTATGTCAACGACCAGCGCAAACCCCCAGCTGTCCCTGAGGACGATGAGCCGCGCCTGGTCAGGACCAAGCGTTTCGCCATCAAACCCATGCCGGTGGAGGAAGCGGTGCTCCAGATGAACCTGCTCGGCCATAATTTCTTTGTGTTTTCCAACGCCGACACTGAGCAGGTCAACGTGGTCTACAAGCGCAAAGACGGCAACTACGGGCTGATCGAACCCGAGTTTTAAAAAGCGGATTAGTTAGCGGCGCGCCCACCGGGCGCGCTTCTTTACTTTCAGCCCGGTTAAGAACCCTCTATGACCGATGGCAGCGCCCGTAATTGACGGTAAACTTTAGGATGAAGTATAATATTAAGATGGTAAAGTAATTAATCTCGTGTTTTTTTGTGTTTTATGAGGCAAGGACCGCTGACTGCATGACAAGCAACTGAGGTATATTAAATATTGGGGAAGATACCCGGACCCATGTCCCACGTCTCACTTCCCACGTCTAACTAATTGAGGTGATAATCTAATGCTCGGGTTTATCAAAAACTGGCTTGATGACAACGCCCGCGAAGTAAAGAAACTGCAAAAGAACGTTGATGAAATCAATAAATTGGAGCCGCAGATGGCCGCTCTGCCCGAGAGTGACCTCAAGGGTATGACCGCTGTTTTCCGGGAGAGGCTGGACCAGGGCCAGACGCTTGATGACATCCTGCCCGAGGCCTTTGCCGTGGTGCGGGAAGCTTCCCGGCGGGTTCTGGGAATGAGGCATTTTGACGTCCAGCTTATGGGCGGAATGGTGCTGCACCAGGGCCGGATAGCAGAAATGAAAACCGGTGAAGGTAAAACCCTGGTGGCCACCCTGCCAGTTTATCTGAATGCCCTGACCGGCAGGGGAGTTCACGTGGTTACTGTAAACGACTACCTGGCCCGCCGGGACAGCGAGTGGATGGGCCGGATTTACAGTTATCTGGGATTAAGCGTCGGCCTGATCGTACACGGACTGGACTGGGATGAGCGCAAGAGCTCCTACGACTCCGATGTCACTTACGGCACCAACAACGAGTTTGGCTTTGACTACCTGCGCGACAACATGGCCCACCATCCCAGCCAGTTAGTCCAGCGGGAGCAAAACTACGCCATCGTCGACGAGGTCGACAGCATCCTCATCGACGAGGCCAGGACACCGCTGATCATTTCAGGCCAGGCGGAGAAGTCCAACGACCTGTACTTTACCTTTGCCAGGATAGTACCCCGCCTGATCCGGGAAACCGACTACAATGTGGATGAAAAGGCCCATGCGGTCACCATTACCGAATCCGGGGTGGCCAAAGTGGAAAAAATGATCAGCGTTGAAAACCTGTATGACGATAAAAACATTGAGCTTACCCACCACCTGAACCAGGCCTTGAAGGCCCATGGTCTAATGAAAAAAGACAAGGACTACGTGGTGAAGGACGACCAGGTAATCATAGTTGACGAGTTCACCGGCCGCCTGATGTTCGGCCGGCGGTACAGCGACGGTTTGCACCAGGCTATCGAGGCCAAGGAGAACGTCAAGATCGAGCGGGAATCCCAGACGCTGGCAACGATTACCTTTCAGAACTATTTCAGAATGTACGACAAACTGGCCGGCATGACCGGTACAGCGGCTACTGAAGAACAGGAATTTAAAAAGATTTACAACCTGGATGTGTTGGTGATGCCCACCAACATGCCGATGGTCCGCGAGGATATAACGGATGTTATTTATAAGACCGAACAGGCCAAATTCCGCTCGGTGGTAAAAGAAATAGCCGAACGGCACGCCAAGGGGCAGCCGGTGCTGGTAGGCACTATTTCTATTGAAAAATCAGAAGTTTTGAGCAGCATGCTGAAGAAAAAAGGCATAACTCACCAGGTGTTGAACGCCAAGTATCACGACAAGGAAGCGGAGATTGTCGCCCAGGCCGGCCGCCAGGGCGCCGTGACCATTGCCACCAACATGGCCGGCCGAGGCACCGATATTCTGCTGGGCGGCAACCCTGAATTTCTGTCCCGCCTGGAAATGCGCAGGGAAGGACACCAGTTTGAAACAGCCGCAGAAATCACTGCTCCGGCTGAGGCGGAAGAGCAGGTCTATAAATTAACTTTAGATAAGCTGCGCCGGCAGACGGAAGAAGAGCGCCGCCGGGTGGTTGAACTGGGCGGGCTGCATATAATAGGCACAGAGCGGCACGAGAGCCGGCGTATTGACAACCAGCTGCGCGGCCGCTGCGGACGCCAGGGCGACCCCGGCTCAAGCCAGTTTTACAGCTCACTGGAAGACGACCTGATGCGCCTCTTTGGCTCAGACAATATCTCCGGGATCATGGACCGCCTGGGCATAGAAGAGGATATGCCGATCGAGCACTCGATGATCTCGAAATCCATTGAAACCGCCCAGAAGAGGGTTGAAAACCGCAACTTCGACATCCGCAAGCACGTCCTCCAGTACGATGACGTGATGAACCAGCAGCGGGAACTGATTTACCGGCAGCGGCGACAGGTCTTGACCGGTGAAAACCTGAAGGGTAATATCCTGGAGATGATCGACGCCTGCGTGGAGCGTGTTGTGAGCGCTTACGCGCCGGAGGGCGTCCACCCGGAAGAGTGGGACCTGAAAGGCCTGCTGGAACAAGCTGAACAGCTTTTCCTGCCCGGTCACCAGCTTACCCCGGAGGATCTGGAAGACATGGGCCGCCAGGAACTGGAGGGCTTTCTGGCCGAACACTCCCACGCGGCGTACGAGGCCAGGGAACAGGAACTGGGCCCGGACACCATGCGCGAGGTGGAGCGGGTGGTCATGCTCCGCCTTGTGGATGACAAGTGGATGGACCACCTGGACGCCATGGATCAGCTGCGGGAAGGCATCGGCCTGCGCGCTTACGGTCAAAAGGACCCCTTGGTCGAGTACAAGTTTGAGGGGTATGAAATGTTTCAGAACATGATTAACACTATCCAGGACGACGTGGTGCGCCATATCTTCCGGGTTAATGTGGTCCAGCCCGAGCAGCAAAAGCAGCGCCAGGTAGTAGAAAACCGCTATGCCGAAGAAGGCGCTCGGCAGCCTGTCCGCAAGGAAAGCAAGGTGGGGCGCAACGATCCCTGCCCCTGCGGCAGCGGCAAGAAATATAAAAAATGCTGCGGCCGGGCGGAAGCGGAGAAAAAGGCCTAGAAGACGGAAGTCAGGAGTCAGAATAAAAGAACTGGAATTCTTGGGATGAGGATGCATCTAAAAGGATATGCTTTGTAGGTTCGAATTTATTCGAACAAAAAGTTTTAGTAGAAATGGAATGATGAAAAGTTGTATGCAGAGTTGAAACGGGAACTTGAGCCGCTGGGCAAACGAATGGAAGATTTGAGGGTTTCTCTTTGACATAGCAGGCAAAGAAGAGGAAATAGCCCGGCTGGAAACACAGATGCACAACTGCAGTTTCTGGGACAACCAGGAAACTGCGCAAAAAATAGTACAGCGGGTATCGAACCTGCGCGACAGGGTTTCGGTTTTTCAGGAACTGGCTGAAAAATTGGAGGAAGTGGAAGTGCTGGTTGAACTGGGCGAGGAGGAGGAAGACGAGACTGTCGCCGCCGAGGCCAGGGGAGGGCTGACCGCTGTTACCAGGATGGTCGCCGAACTGGAAATGGCGGTCTTGCTGAGCGGGCCTTACGACCGGGGCAACGCCATTATCGCCCTGCACGCCGGGGCGGGAGGCACAGAAGCCCAGGACTGGGTGGAAATGCTGATCAGGATGTACGGCCGCTGGGCGGAGCGGCGCCGCTTCAAAGTAAATATCTTAGATCTGCTGCCCGGTGATGAAGCGGGCATCAAAAGCGCCACCATAGAGGTAATCGGCCCCAACGCCTTCGGCTACCTTCTTGCAGAAAAAGGGGTGCACCGTCTGGTGCGCATTTCGCCCTTTGACACCGCGGGGCGCAGGCATACGTCATTCGCCTCTGTGGACGTCCTGCCTGAAGTGGATGATGATATGGACGTGCAGATCAACCAGGACGATTTAAAGATAGACACTTTCCGCTCCGGCGGCGCGGGAGGCCAGCATGTAAACAAAACGGACTCGGCGGTGCGGATAACCCACCTGCCCACCGGCATCGTGGTGTCCTGTCAGAACGAGCGCTCCCAGCTGTCAAACCGGCTGGCGGCCATGAAGATGCTCAAGGCCAAGCTGATTGACCTGGAGCTGCGCAAAAAAGAGGCCGATCTGGCGGCCATGCGCAGCGACCATCAGGAAATTGCCTGGGGCAGCCAGATCCGCTCCTATGTGTTTCACCCTTACAGCCTGGTGAAGGACCACCGGACAGGTCAGGAGGCCGGGAACATCAATGCCGTGATGGACGGTGAAATTGACACCTTCATCGCCGCCTACCTTAAAGAAAAAGCCCGCACCCAAGCCTAAGCAAACGTAAGCAAACGGGGACGGTTCTTGACTTGCCTGGTAATATATGGTTGATGGCATTAAGCGAATCTGTTACATGTCAAATTCATTGCTCCAAAGGGGACATTTCACAAAAAGTGATGTGTCCCCTTTGTCCGGAATAAGGCCAACCTAATAACACCTGGATTTTTGGGACATCCTAGCATTGGACTGCCATGATTTTCTTTTTTTAATCAGGCTGGAGGTGTAGTGAGACAGGAGAACCGTCCCCTTGTCTCACTTGTCTCAGCCAGCTTACTTTATGTTTCTGGGGTGTTCATCATGATCCCGAAGATAATCAGGGAAATATCCGGGGTCACCTTTGGGGTCATCCTGACTGCCCTGGGGTTAGACCTGTTTCTTATCCCCAACAAGATTGCCGCCGGTGGGGTAAGCGGCATTGCCACCATCCTGCATTATTTAGTCCACGTGCCAGTGGGAGTTGCTATGCTTGCCCTGAACGTGCCGCTCTTTGCCCTGGGCGTTTACCGCATGGGGCTGCGCTTTGGCTTCCGCTCTCTTTACGGCACGATTGCCCTTTCCCTGGCGGTGGACCTGCTCGCGCCATTCCTTCCAGTGCCAACCCACGACATCCTGCTGGCAAGCCTGTTTGGCGGCGTACTGGTAGGCCTGGGGATAGGGCTGGTGTTCAGGCATAATGGCACTACAGGTGGTACCGACCTTGCCGCGGTTGTGCTGCGCACCTACACAGGAGTGAATATAGGGCAGCTGCTCTTTCTAGTGGACGCGTCGGTTGTTATCGCCGCCTGGATAACCTTTAACTCCGCCGAACTGGCCATGTACGCGCTGATCACCATTTTTGTCACAGCCTGGCTCATCGATCTGGTTCAGGAAGGCTTCAGCTACGCCAAGGCATTTCTGATCATTTCCAACTGGGCCCCAGATATAGCGGAGGCTATAGTACGGGAGCTCAACCGGGGCGCCACCGCCTGGCCGGTACGGGGAGTTTACACCGGTACGGAAAAGGAAGTAATTCTTTCAGTGGTGAGCAGGTCTGAGGTTACCCGCCTGAAAGAGATCGTTCGCTCAGTTGACCCTCTCGCTTTTGTAATCCTGGCGGATGTACACGAAGTGCTGGGAGAGGGCTTCAAGGATTATAAGTAGCATAAACAGGGACGGAGAGGAAGATATTTAGCAGGAAACAATAAATATTAAAAAAATTGAGACGGAAAACAGCAGCCGGTTAACTAATAATGTTCAGGCAAACCAGAACCGTCCCCATTTGCCCTCGGGCAAGTCAAGAACCGTCCCCGTTTGCCCACTCGTTGCACTTGTCCGCAAGAATCGAGGAAATTAGGCTTTTTGTCTTATTGACAATTCTGAATATTGCAAAGTAAAATTGTGCTAATAGTGGATGTGATGAAGCGGACCTTTTATTTGCGGGCATCGCAGGTCTGTGGAACAAGTGATGCAACCGGCCACTGCTTTTACTTGCGGTGGTTTTTTTGTTGCAGAATATTTGTTTGTGAGAGGAGAACAGGGTTCATGGAAGACGCGAACAGCCAAGCAAAAACATACCCCGTTGTCCCGGAGGTTCCGGAAGTCATGGAAGAAATCAAGTTATTGACCCAGCATCTTATGTCGATGGGTTATCGGAATTCTCAAGTGGTGAGTATGATTAAGTCTTGTGCCGGTAATAAGAATTTAAATGATTTATCAGGGCAGGAGCTTAAAAAACTGGCTGACTTCCTTGCAACTCAGGTTGAATTTGGTTTAAAATGTCTTCATGTAACCAGAAAAGTTGAATGAGGCATTTGGACCGAGGTGGTTCTTCTTGATCGATATACATGTGCATATCCTGCCGGGGATTGACGACGGCGCACGCAGCGCGGACGAATCCCTGGAGATGGCCAGGCGGGCGGGCGCGGACGGCTCCGCCGCCCTGGTGGCCACACCCCACGTTATCAGCGGTCTCTACCCTAATACCAGGGACACCATTCTGGAGGCGGTGGAGCAGCTTAATGCCCTACTAGCCCGGCAAGAGCTGCCCGTAAAAATACTGCCCGGCGCGGAGTACCGCATCGAGCCGGACCTGCCCGACCGGTTTGCCCGGGGCGGGCTGATGACCTTGAATGACAGCGGCCGCTACCTCCTGGTGGAACTGCCCTCATCCATGATCCCCGCGTATACCGGGCGGGTTGTCTACGAGTTGCTCCTGCAGGGTGTTGTCCCGGTTATTGCCCACCCGGAAAGAAACTCCGGATTTACCAAAGATCCCTCACTGTTGTATGATCTCATTGCCAGGGGCGCTTTGGCACAGGTCACCGCCGGCAGCCTGACCGGCCTTTTTGGCTCAACCGCCGCCAAGGCGGCGCGGTTGTTTCTGGAGCATGGCTGCGCTCATTTCATCGCCTCCGACGCCCACTCGACGCGCGGCCGGGCGCCGGTGCTGGCGGAAGCGCTCGCCGCGGCCGGCGGTTTGCTGGGCGAGGACGGCGCTGAATGCCTGGTAAAAGCCAACCCGCACAATGCGATACAGGGGAAAGATATCGCCGCCTCAGGGCTCAAAGAGATTCAAAAAACCCGGCAGGGATTTATCAAAAGGCTTTTTACCAGGAAATAGCCCCTCCGGCTGTTAGAGTCAAAAATACATAGTTTATGTCATACAAATATGTCCTTCCCTATTGTCAATGTCCTCCTAACGGTGGTAGAATATCTACAATCGGGTAACTTGTCCCTCCATTTTGGACATGTTCCCGGTTTGAGCCTGCCTGGAAAGGAGGTGAAACAAGGAATGGGCATTTTTTACAGAAACCGCACCCTGGCCGGCAACATCTCATTAGTGGTGTTCCTGGCTTTCCTGGTTACCCTGACTTTGGGCGTGTTTCCTGGAACAGCTACCGCTGCTGATCCTAATCTTACCCCCGATAACCCAATGGCTGTTCAAGACCATAATGGTGATTGGATCATGGACGGTGAAGACGAGCCGGCTGATTTGGGTTCCATTAAAAAAGGAAAAACTATTGACATTACAATACAGATACTAACTAATGAGACTTTTGAAAATGTTTTAAAGAAGTTACTTATTGGTGGAGAAGAGATAGGTATAGGTGATGTTGATCAGATCGGTACAGCCGTCTATACAGTTTATGGATGGGTTTATCAGTTCATTTATCATTGGGTTTACGCCGCGGGTTTTGACACAGGCATACATACCATCGCTTTAGTATATGGTAGTGGTGAAAAAACCCTTTCTTCCATTGACCTGGAACTTGAGGTGAAACCACCCTCCAGCGGAGGTGGTGGCGGTGGCGGCGGCGTTGTTTGCAGCAAGCCTTATGTTTCCACCTATGCTCCGGAAAAAGACGCGGTCAATGTGGCCCTGAACGCGGAAGTCAGCGCAACTTTCAACATTGATGTCGCTGCGGTATCTTCGACCTCCCTGAACGGGATTACGGTTAAAGACGCCGGCGGCAATAATGTAGACGGTATCAGCGCCAGCCTGAGCGGTAGAAAGCTGACCATAGCGCACGACAGCTTTGCCAAGGACACCAAATACACGGTTACCATCCCGGCTAAAGCTGTAAGATGCGAAGATTCGACCTCCGAGTCGTACCAGAATGATTTAATCAGCTGGAGCTTTACTACCACCAAAGGCGCAGATTCGTCTGATGCATGTCAGTTCCCGGATGTACCGTCAACGTACTGGGCTTACTCCGTGATTACCGATATGTGCCAGAAGGGCGTTGTAGCAGGCTATCCCGATGGTTTGTTCAGGCCGGAAAGCTGCATCACCAGGGCTGAATTTGCCAAGATTATTGTTGAGGCACTGAATCTGACCGAATCGAATCCTGCGGCCCCGACCTTCTCGGATGTTACATCCGCTGACTGGTACTATGGCTACGTTGAAACGGCAGCCATAGCAGGTTTGGTCAAGGGCTTCGAAACTGGTGAGTTCCGTCCCAACGAGTGCATCACCAGGGAGCAGATCTCGGCTATACTGGTACGGGTGATAGGTAAGGAAAGCGCGGCTATAGCTAACGCCGGCACTGCTACTATCTTTATAGATGATGGAGAAATCTCCGCCTGGGCTAGAGGATCAGTTGTAGTAGTAGTTCAGGACGGCCTGGTAGGCTATCCTGACCACACCTTTAAGCCTGGCAGCAATGCAACCAGGGCAGAGGCCTGCGCTATGATTCACCGCTTTGTAAAATAAGCGGGTAGTGTGTAATTGTAGCGGCGCTGTCAAATGGCAGCGCCGCTTTTATTTTGCGCAGACGGCTTTACCAACTAAAGTGAGTGCTTACAAATATAGAAGAATATTGAAGGTATTTCAATAATTACATAGAATTATGTTTATAAAAGGTAATTATAAGTTTGTCTTGGGGAGAAGGATATATATCTATTATGGCAAAAACAAAGGTTCAACCAGTTAGTGAAACACGGCCTCTTTTATATCTAAACCTGCGTCCCTTTTTCCTGGGCGGGCTTTTTGTCATCCTTTTCTTTTCACCTTTGATGCGGGGGCTTTTCTTCCAACCGGAACTGCTGGAAGTGCAAATGCTTACCGCCCTGGTTTTCGCCCTGACCTGGTACGACCAGGCGCTGCGCCGGGACGTTTCTTTGCCGCGCCAACCCCTTGACTATGCCGTGCTGGCCCTGATCCCGGCTTTTGCCCTGTCCCTGCTCACCGCTGTACATATGCGCCCGGCGCTGGGGGAGCTTTTAAAAGTCATAAACTACTTTATGATTTACTGGGTGGCAGCGCAGGCCGCACGCAAGGAACAGGACCTGGACCTAATCTTAAAGGTATGCTACACTTCCGCCGTTGTGGTCGCCGTAATCGGGCTGGCAGCCGCCACCGGCTATTTTGCTTTTCCAGGGGCTTATGATAATGGCATCATTATGTCCACACTGCAGTACAAGAATGCCCTGGCCGTATACCTGACCGTGCTGAACCTGGTTGGCCTGGCCTTATCTGTTAAGGCTGAGCGGCCACTGCCCAAGATGCTTTTTGCCTTAGGCAACTTCCTGATGCTGGTGGTGATCCTGGGCACCCAGTCCAGGGGAGGCTGGCTCCTGTACCCGGTAGGCCTTATAGGTTTATTTGCCGGCCTGCCCGCTGTCTACCGCTGGCGAGCCGCCTACCACACAGTGATATTCCTGAGCTGCGGCCTGGCAGCCGCCCGGCTTTTTCTTCCTCGCATGACGGCCGGCAACGGTCCCCAGGCGGCAGCTTACCTGCTTGCTTTTGCCGCCGCAACAGTGGCTCTGCAGTATGCCTACCATAGATTGGGACTCTGGCTGGGCAGCGATCATATCGAGGACCGCACCAGGCGGGCGGTGGCCATGGGCGGCCTGGCCTACCTGGGCGTTGTGGTGGTATTCTACCTGTTCTACGCCTCCGGCGCCATGACCTCGGCGCTGGCCTCCGTGCTGCCGGAACAGGTGGCCGCCAGGGCGGAAACCATTGGTACCAGCGCGACAACCCTGCCCGAACGTTACGAAATGATCCGCGACGCCCTGCACATAGCGGCGAACCACCCCCTGACCGGCTCCGGCGGGGGCGCCTGGAACGCCCTTTACCACCAGTACCAGGCCTCACTTTACTGGACCACGGAAGCGCATAATTACTTTGCCCAGACCCTGGTTGAAGCCGGCGTCCTGGGACTGCTGGCGGTCCTGGCCATCTGGGCCTGCTTCATTTTCACGGTGTTCCGGCTCTGGCGCAGGACAGAGCAGGAAGGCGGCGCCTGGATGTCGCTCTGGGCTGTGGCCGTGGCTGCCTTAACCCTGGGCCTGCACAGTTTTTTTGATTTTGACCTGTCCATACCAGCTCTGGGCATACTTTTATGGTTGTTTTTCGGACTTGTCCGGGCCGGTATAAATATAACTGAAGAGAATAAAAAAAGCCAGCCGGAAGAAAAGAAGAACCCGACCGTACCCCGCCTCGTCCTGGTGGCGCTGGCGGCCACAGCGGGAGCGGGACTCCTGTTCCTGCCGTCGGCAAGACTTTACGCCGCCGGCCTGGATGGGGCCAGGGGAGCACAAGCCCTGCAGGATAAAAATCTGCAGGCTGCTGAAAAGTACTATCTGGACGCGCGCCGGAGCGATCCATATACCGCGAGCTACGCCGGCGACCTGGCCCAGATTTACGCCGCCAGGGCTATCGCCACCGGCAGCGTGAGCTACCACTCCCTCGCCCTGGAGCAGGCCGGCGACGCGATTGCCGCCGAGCCTTACGACTCCAGCACACGCGCGGTGCTGATCAGTATGTACCTGTTGATGCAGGAATATGACCTGGCTGTGCGGGAGAGTGAAGCCCTGCTGCGTCTGAACCCTCTCCTGCCGGCGAACTATGAGGTATTGGGCCACACCTGCGTTATGGTGGCGCGCTATCATATCGAGCGGGGCGCGCCGCAGCTGGCCGGGGATTATATTGAGAGAGCAATTGCCCTGCCGGCTGTGATGAAAGAAAAAAGTGACGAGATGAGGACGCGCGCCCGCAACTATATCAAGGGGGATCCCATGCCGCCTACGCCGACGGTGAAGCTGGCCGCGGGGCAGGCCCTATACCTGTCCGGCCGTTATGAAGAGGCCGGCCAGGCGCTGCAGACTTTGTCAAAAGATAAAAAGGCGGGCAGCGAAGCCCGGCTCTGGCAGGCGGCGGCCCTGGCCAGACAGGGCAAGGATAAGGAAGCCAAAGCGTTGATTGACGCGCTTGTCCGCCAGGATCCCCTCTATGATAAGCAGTATCTTGAACTTCTAGCTGTTCCGTAAAAACAGCCGCCGGATCACGCCTGTCGACGCAAGTATTCAGGCCGCAGCAACTATTAAACTAAGAGGTTTTAAGGAGGGTGTCGTTTAGTTGACCAATCAAAATAATGGAGTGGAAATGGAAGAGCAGGTCATAGACCTGCGCTCTTACCTGAAAGTTTTGCGCAAAAGGCGCCTGCTGATCGCGCTGGTTACCCTTCTGGCAGTGGTTACCAGCGGGGTTCTAAGCTTTTTTGTCCTGCCGCCGGTTTACGAGGCCAAATCAGTTCTTCTGGTGACACAGGCGGCTGACAAGCAGCAGGCGATAACCCAAAAAGATGACCTGAACTCGGTTGTCAGCGCCATATCACGCATCCCTCTTTTAACCATGAATACTTACGTCGGCCAGGTGAAAAGCGAAGTGCTGATGCAGCGCGTTATAGATAAACTTCGCCTGGAAGAACGCAACTATACCACACCGAGCCTGTCCAAGCAAATTAAGGCTACCGCGGCCAAAGACTCCAACCTGATTGAAGTCACGGTAAGCAACAGCGACTCCCGCTTAGCCGCGGATATAGCCAACACTTTGAGCCGCGAGTTTTTGGAGCTGATCTCGGAAAAAAACCAGGAGCAGATGGAACGCTCCGTGGAATTCATGAAAAATCAGAACAGCGCCACGGAAAAAGATTTGGAAAAGGCCAGTGAAGAGCTGAAGAAATTTGACTCAGAGCCGCGCGGGGTCACCTACCTGCAGCAAGAACTCACCGCCAAGTCGCAGGACCTGAACAAGTACCAGTCGGAGCTCACCCGCGCGCAAATCGAGTTCAGGCAGTTGAACGCCGCCGGCAACCGCCTGGAGGAAACCCTGGCAACGACGCCAAAAACCATAGCCGTGCAAAAATATGACCCGGTGCAGGGGAAGGTGATGCCGAGCGAGGAAGTTAACACAGCTTACACCTCCCTGGCCGAAAAACTCAACGATAATAAGGCCGCGCTTGCTGAAAAAGAAGCTCAGGTGGCGGGAACGGAGGAAGTGCTGCTCACCCTGAAAGTCCAGATCGACCAGCTGCAAGCCGAGCTTACCGGTAAGAAAACCACGCAGGACCGGCTCATGGCGGAATTCAAGCGTCTGGACGACACCCGCAAGCTACTGGCCGATAAGACCACTCAGACCCAGATTGCCCGCTCGATTGACCTGGGCAGCACCAGCCTGGTGATATATTCCCCCGCCAGCGCGGCGGTCGATCCGGTCAAGCCGAAAAAGAAGCTGAACATGGCCATAGCGTTTATTCTCGGGTTGATCGCGTCGGTGCTGATGGCCTTTGTGCTGGAGTTTATGGACAACACCATCAAGACCCAGGAGGATGTGGCCCAGCACCTGAATCTCCCGGTTTTGGGATTGATCCCGCTGGCCGATATCCGGGCTAAAAAATAAAGCGTAAAGAGGTAGTGCCAATGGCTAAAAGAAAACACAAAGAGAGAGAGCTGTTTGCCTTTGTCAATCCCAAGTCCGCCATAGCGGAAGCTTTCAGGACGCTGAGGACAAACATATCTTTTTCCTTCCTGGACCAACCCTGTCACACCATTATGACCACCAGCGCCGGGCCGGAGGACGGCAAATCAACCGTTACCTCCAACCTGGGTGTGGTTATGGCCCAGGCCGGCAGCCGGGTCCTGATAGTTGACTGTGACCTGCGCAAGCCGGTCCTGCATAAGTATTTTCATGTGGACAATTACCGCGGCCTGACCAACCTGCTGGTGCAGGATATCGAGATCGGTGAAATAGTCAGAGATACCAGTGTGGAAGGGCTGTGGATTTTGACCAGCGGGCCCATCCCCCCCAACCCGTCGGAACTGCTGGGCTCGAAAAAAATGAAAGCTTTTCTGGCCAAAGCAGCGCAGGAGTACGACGTGGTGCTGGTTGACGCGCCGCCCGTTATCGCTGTTACCGACGCCTCGGTCCTGGCCCCGCTGGTGGACGGCGTGGTGCTGGTGGCAAGGTCCGGTGAGACCAGGATCGATATGATCAAAGACGCCAAAGTACAGCTGGAAAAAGCCAGCGCCAGGATTATCGGCGTGGTGCTGAACGAAGTGAAGATGCACGGCGAGGACTACCGCTACTATTACTATTACAAAGGAAAGGAATCATCCCCAAATGAAGTAGTCCTGTAGGTTCGGATTCATCCGAACAAGATACCCAAAATTGTAGGTTCGGATTCATCCGAACAAATTGTGCGACTGAAGTCGCACCTACAAATTTGGTCGTCGGACCTTAGAGTTTTGCAGGTTCTGATTTATCCGAACAAGATACCCAAAATTGTAGGTTCGGATTCATCCGAACAATCTTGTGCGACTGAAGTCGCACCTACAAGTTGAGAAATAAGTAACGTTATGTGGTACGTGGATTTTGTTTTAGAAAGCCCAAGAGGAATGCCCAAATCCCACGTCCCAATAAGGCAGGTGACAGAGAAATGACCCCAACGGAAAGCGGCCCCGTGACGGCAGCTAAAAGCGTTGATCCCGTCTTTGACATGAAGCTTAAAAACCCCGAATATGAGACTGAAAGCCCAGTGTCCGGCCCTTTAAGAGATCAATTCAG
>CAZIYV010000043.1:0-23405 GCA_964543575.1 uncultured Pelotomaculum sp. | reverse complement strand
ACAGTCAGGGAAGGGGAGCCCGCCTGTCACCTGAGATTTTACCCGGATCAGAATTATCGCCTGATTCTGGGAGCGGCGGGCATAGGTAAAAACGGCAGCATCGTTTCCGGTGACAGCTACGCTTTTTTGCATCTTAAAGGGGGAAGGTTGGCCCTGATCCTGAGCGACGGCATGGGGGCAGGCCCGCGTGCCGCCCTGGAAAGCGGCACAACTATTTCCCTGCTGCGTCATCTCCTGGAATCGGGTTTCGGGCAGGATCTGGCCATAAAAACAGTTAATTCGATCCTGGTCCTGCGCTCGCCGGGTGAAACTTTCGCCACGGTTGACCTGTCAGTCATAAACCTCGACTCGGGGCAGGCTGATTTTATAAAAATAGGGGCGGTGCCCACATTCTTGATCCGGGGCGGGCAGGTGGATCAGATTAAGTCCAGTTCCCTGCCGGTAGGAATTATTGAGGATATCGAAGTGTCCACCCTGACCAGAACCTGTGAGGCAGGGGACCTGTTGGTTATGGTCACCGACGGCATCCTTGACGCGCACAGGGGCAGCGGCAGCCGGGAAGAATGGCTGGCCGGCGTTTTATTGGACGTGATGGACATGCCTCCCCAGGAAATGGCCGAGCTCATTTTGAAGCTGGCCCAGGCCGGAGCAGGCGGCGCGGCCAGAGCGCCCGACGACATGACCGTGCTGGTGGCCAGGATGGAAAAACAAATACATGTGAAAAACTAACTGGGTCCGGGGGATGATCGCTAACAAAACACGGTTATCCCTTTTTATTACCTTTGAAAACTTTTCAAGCTAAAACAGCCGGGGTATAATGCTACAAAAAGATGTAAAAATAATCGCTAATCAAGGGGCGGATAAATGAGAATAAGCGCAGGCAATATTTTTAATTACAGCATCCTGCGGGCGCTGGGCAGCAGGAACTACCGCCTCTTTTTCAGCGGCCAGGGCATCTCCGTGATCGGCACCTGGATGCAGCTGATAGCTATGAGCTGGCTGGTCTACCGGCTGACAAATTCACCACTCCTGCTTGGTGTTATTGGGTTTACAGGCCAAATACCGTCGTTTATCTTCGCTCCCCTGGCCGGTGTGCTGGCAGACAGGTGGGACCGGCGCCAAATCCTGGTTGTGACCCAAACCCTGGCCATGGTCCAGGCTTTTATTGTGGCCGGCCTTACCCTCTCCGGCATAATCGCTGTCTGGCACCTGGTTGTGTTGAGCTTTTTCCTTGGTTTTGTCCATGCTTTTGATGTGCCGGCCCGCCAGGCGCTGGTAGTATTAATGGTGGAAAAAAAAGAAGACCTGCCCAACGCCATTGCCTTAAACTCCTTTCTCTTTAATGGAGCCCGCCTGGTTGGCCCGACCATGGCCGGGATCCTGATTGCTGTGCTGGGTGAAGGCATATGTTTTTTAATGAACGGTATCAGCTACATAGCGGTGATTGCCGCCCTGCTGGCAATGAAAATTAAAATCAGCAAGAAGGAGCGAAAGGACCCCCTTATTTTTCAAGAGCTTAAGGAAGGTTTAAAATACGCTTTTAATTCCGGCGCCATAAGGGCTATTCTGCTGCTGTCCGCCATTATCAGCATGGTGGGTATGCCTTATACCGTGCTTATGCCGGTTATAGCCCGCGATGTTTTAAACGGAGGGGCCCACACTTTTGGCTTTTTAATGACAGGAACCGGTATCGGCGCGGTAACAGGGGCTGTATATCTGGCCACACGGAAAAGCGTTAAAGGGCTGGGCGGTATTATACCACTGGCAACCGGACTTTTAGGCGCCGGTTTAATCATGCTTTCCCTGTCCCGTGTTTTTTGGCTGTCCCTGCCGGTAATGTTGTTGACCGGCTTCGGCGCGATGATCCAGATGGTATCAAACAATACTATTTTACAAACCATAGTTGATGATGACAAACGGGGACGGGTGATGAGCCTTTTTACCATGTCGTTTATCGGCATGGCCCCTTTTGGCAATTTAGTGGCAGGCGGGCTGGCCAACCGGATTGGCGCTCCCTCAACAATCTTCTTAAGCGGAGCCCTGTGTATAATCGCCGCACTCCTTTTTTTAAGCAGGGTACCAATGCTTCAGAGAGAGATTGACCGTCATATCCGGGGACAAGTGAATTAATGAGCAAATGTTCTTTTTTACCATCACTATGCCTGACGGCGGCAGGAAAAGCTTTGAGTAGTGTTGAATAACGAGATGCAGGTGAACGCTAATGGACATGCTCCAAAAGGTCAGCGCTTACATAGTCCGCCACCACATGGTTGAACGTGGCTGCCGGGTGGTCGTGGCTGTGTCGGGCGGCCCGGACTCAATAGCGCTTCTGCATATGCTGTACTTATTAAAAGATGAGCTGGAAATATCACTGCACGTGGCCCATTTAAACCACATGTTCCGGGGTGAAGAGTCGGATAACGACGCTTTATTTGTAGCTGAGATGGCTGAGCGTTATAACCTGCCCGCTACTGTAAAAGCTATTGATGTCCCCGCGTACAGGGTGCAAAGCAGTCTCTCCAAACAGGTGGCCGCCCGGGAAGTGCGCTATGATTTTTTTCTTGAGACAGCTGGGCGGGTGGGTGCGACAAAAATTGCCCTGGCGCACCAAGCGGATGATCAGGCCGAGACCATTTTGATTAATTTTCTTAGAGGTACGGGCGCCACAGGCCTTAAAGGCATTCTTCCGGTAAGGGACAATCTATATATCAGGCCTCTGCTGACCGTCAGGCGCTTTGAAATTGAGCGCTTTTGCCGCGAGCAGAACCTGCCTTTTCGCCAGGATTCTTCCAATCTGCAGCCTGTATACACCAGGAACCGGGTCAGGCTGAACCTGATCCCGCTGTTGTCCAGGGATTACAATCCGGGCCTGGTTGAGGCCTTGCTCAGGTTGGGTGAAATCAGCCGGGAAGAGGACAACTGCCTGGAGGAACAGGCGGAAAAAGCGTTCCAGGATGCGTTTTATACTCCAGCAGGAGACAGTATATTGCTAAGCCTGCATGAACTAAAGGGCATGCCTGTGGCCATCCGGCGCAGGGTCCTGCGCAAGGCCTGGCAGTATTTAACCGGGGGACAGAGGGTACTGGACTTTCAGCATGCCCAGGCCGCGCTGGATTTGATTAACAACGGCAAAACCGGCTCGCAGGCTGGTATGCCCTGGAATACCGTTGCAGTACGGCGTTATTCCTCCCTTGAACTGAAAAGGGTGCAAGAAAACCCGGAGGCTCCTTATTACATTTATCCTTTGCAGGTGCCTGGCGCTACTTATCTGCCCGAGCTAAACCAAACAATTTACGCTGGGGAAATACCTTATGCCAGTGCCCCAAACCCTGTAAGTATTCCTCCGTCTGAGGCTTTGCTGGACCTTGGAAAACTGCCGGAATCGCTGTTTGTGCGCCGCCGCCTTGCGGGAGATGTGTTTTTCCCCTACGGCGGCCGTGCGGAAACCAAGCTAAAGGATTTTTTTATAAAACAAAAGGTGGCACAAGAGGAAAGGGACCGGATTCCACTTGTCGGCACACCCGGAGAGATCGTCTGGGTAGGCGGCATGCGGACCGGGGAGAAGTGGAAAGTAGGCGGCCACACTAAGCGGGTGCTTCATTTAAAACTAGTCCCCGGTTAAGTTGCTTTTGATTGAAACGATTGCTGAAATATGTTAAAATACTCATTATGGGTAAGTGCGTTTTTACGGAAGGAGTGTCATTGTGAACAAGGTTGTAAAAAACCTTAGCATATATTTGCTGATTGTTCTGGTTATTATCGCCTTGCTTAAATATACAACGCCTACCAGAACCGTCCCCGCGCAGATCAAGTACAGTGAATTTTTCGAGCTTATTAACCAGGGGCAGGTAAAGTCGGTAATAATTCAGACGGAGAACTATACCAATACCATAACAGGTGATAAGAGTGACGGGTCGAAGTTTGAAACCAAAGGTCCGGCAACCGATGACGAATTATATAAGGTTTTGAAAGAGAAGAAGGTTGTATGGACAAGCGAACCGCCTCCCCAGCCTGGATGGTGGGCCGGGCTTCTCACCACCCTGTTGCCTATACTGCTGTTTGTGATCCTGTTCTTCTTCCTGATGCAGCAGACCCAGGGCGGCGGCAACCGGGTGATGTCTTTCGGTAAAAGCCGGGCCAGGCTGCACAGCGACGATAAAAAGAAGATAACTTTCGCTGATGTGGCAGGGGCGGACGAGGTAAAAGAAGAGCTTGAAGAGATCGTGGAGTTCCTGAAAAATCCGAAAAAGTTTCAGGAACTGGGCGCCAAGATCCCCAGAGGGGTGCTGCTGTTTGGTGCGCCCGGGACCGGTAAGACCCTTTTGGCCAGAGCAGTGGCTGGCGAGGCGGGGGTGCCGTTTTTCAGTATCAGCGGCTCTGATTTCGTTGAAATGTTCGTTGGTGTGGGAGCTTCCAGGGTGCGCGACCTGTTTGAACAGGCTAAAAAGAACGCGCCATGTATTGTTTTTGTAGACGAGATCGACGCCGTGGGGCGGCAGCGGGGCGCCGGTTTGGGCGGCGGCCACGACGAGCGCGAGCAGACGCTGAACCAGCTGCTGGTCGAGATGGATGGTTTTGCGCCCAACGAGGGGATCATTATTTTGGCGGCCACCAACCGGCCTGATATATTAGACCCGGCTCTCCTGAGGCCGGGGCGTTTTGACCGCCAGGTTGCGGTTGATGCGCCGGATGTAAACGGTCGCAAAGAAATACTCAAAGTCCATATGCGCGGCAAGCCTGTGGAAGAGGCTGTCAGCCTTGAAGTGCTGGCCCGCCGGACACCGGGCTTTACCGGGGCTGACCTGGCTAACCTCACCAATGAGGCGGCGCTGCTGGCGGCCAGGCAAAACCGGAAAAAGATTACTATGGCGGATCTGGAAAGCTCAATTGAGCGGGTAATAGCAGGTCCCGAGAAAAAATCCAAGGTTATCAGCGAGAAAGAGAAATGGCTGGTCAGCTACCACGAAGGCGGGCACGCCGTGGTGGGCTTTTTGCTCCCGAATACCGACCCGGTGCATAAGGTTTCGATCATACCCAGAGGCAGGGCCGGCGGGTATACTCTGCTCTTGCCCAAAGAGGACCGCTACTATGCCACCAAGTCCCAGCTGCTGGATCAGGTGACCATGCTATTAGCCGGTCGCGTCTCCGAGGACCTGGTATTAAAGGAAATCAGCACCGGGGCGCAAAACGACCTGGAGCGGTCAACCGACCTGGTGAGGAAAATGGTCATGGAATTCGGCATGAGCGACCTCGGTCCGATGACTTATGGCCGCAAGACCGACACGCCTTTCCTCGGCAGGGATCTGTCCAGGGATCGCAATTACAGTGAAGAGGTGGCCAACGCCATCGACATCCAGGTGCGGCAGACTATCGATCAGTCCTATAATAAGGCCAAGGAACTTTTAGATAAGCATATTGAAACACTGCACCTGGTAGCCAAGACTCTTTTCCAGAAGGAAACTATTGAAGCCAATGAATTTGCGGAACTTATGAAACAGGCCGGTGAGGGTGAGCGGACGAACGGCACAAACGTGATAAACTAAAGAAGCACGCCCGCGGCCAAGCTGCGGGTGTTTCTATAAAAGCGGGTTTTAGCAATGCTATTAAAACTTTGGGGGGTATTTATGGAACGTACATATCTTATGGTAAAACCTGATGGCGTGCAGCGAAACCTGGCCTGGGAAATCATCGCCAGGTTTGAAAAAAAAGGATTTAAGATTATCGGGCTCAAAATGCTCAGGATCAGCAGGGAACTGGCGGAGAAGCACTATGGAGAGCATGTGGGCAAACCATTTTTTGAGCCATTGGTCGGGTTCATCACCAGTGGTCCGGTGGTAGCCTTTGTGATAGAAGGCAAAGACGCCGTCAGCGCGGCACGGGAAATGATGGGTGCGACCAACCCGTTAAAAGCGGCGCCCGGCACGATCAGGGGCAGTTATGGCCTGGACATCGGCCGTAATGTCATCCACGGTTCCGATTCCAGAGAAAGCGCGGCAAGAGAAATCAGCCTGTTCTTTAAAGAAGAAGAGCTTGTGGAATACAGCCGGGAAGTTGAACGGTGGATTTACGAATAAAACGGGAACATTACAGGTTTTTTTTAAAACTTGAAGCGGCCGCAGGGCCGCTTTGCTTTTCCAGGATATTGCTTTTCTTGGCCAGCCGCTTTATAATTTTCCCAAGTGTCACACCGGATTAACTCAACCGGGAGGAATACAATTGGCTATCAGAATCTACAGTATCATGGTTGAAAACAAAGAGGAGGCCAGCCGGGCGATTTCCGCTGTTGGAGCGGACGCGGCCGGCTGTGGCTGGATGGCGCCGAAAGCTGTACACAGGCTGGTTATGCTGGACGGGGTGCAGCCCAAGCAGGCCAATATCATCAAACAGGAGATGCTCGGCAAAGGCGGTGAAGCGGCCGTTTCCAGGGGGGTGATTGACAACTCCGTGGCGGAAACGAAGGTGCTGCTGATGGGCACCTTGAAGCAGTATGAGTATTTCCTGGCCAAACTTGAATGCCAGCCGTTCGGCCTGGCTAACCTGGCCAAACAGATCAGAGAGGTGCTGGACAGGCAGGAGGATTTTTGCCCTTATGACCTGGACTGCCGGGGGAAAACTATAAGACTGGGGGGAAAAACCCTTGTGATGGGGATCCTGAATGCGACCCCGGACTCCTTTTCGGACGGGGGGAAATATTATGACCCCGTTTTAGCGGTGGAGCGGGCAGGGCAGATGGTGGCTGACGGCGCTGACATCATCGACCTGGGGGGGGAATCCACAAGGCCGGGATATATACCGGTAGGGGAAGAAGAAGAGCTGGCCAGGGTCATACCAGTCTTAAAAAAGCTGGTGCGAGAGATACCGGCGCCTATTTCCATAGATACCATTAAGTCAGCTGTGGCCAGGCGGGCGCTGGAGATGGGCGTTCATATGATCAATGACCAATCGGCTCTCCGGGCAGACCCGGCGCTGGCGGCGCTGGCAGCCGAGTACAGAGTGCCACTGGTGCTGATGCATAATCAAAAAGGCACAGTTTACCGGGACCTGATCGGAGATATGGTTGATTATTTCAGGGAAAGCATCAGCATCGCCCGGCAGGCGGGGCTTCCCCGGGAAAAAATTATTATCGACCCTGGCCTTGGTTTTGGCAAAACTGTGGAACAAAACCTGGAAGCGCTGAGAAGGTTAAAGGAACTGCGCTGCCTGGGGCAGCCGGTTTTAATCGGCCCCTCCCGCAAGTCAACCATCGGCAAGGTGCTGAACCTGCCTGTTGAGGAGCGGGTGGAAGGGACCGCGGCGGCTGTGGCCGTAGGTATTGCCAACGGGGCAAACATAGTGCGGGTGCACGATGTGAAAGAAATGGCCAGAGTGGTCAAAATGGCTGACGCCATTATGGGCAGGTGGGACGTGGGAAATGAGACGTGAGACGTGAGAATATGTAGGTGCGGATTTATCCGCACAAAATGTGCGGACAAATACATCACCTACAATAGAGGGTAAGACCGGAAAGAGATATACTTTACGTTTGTATAATATAGTAAATAGTTTTACCCGTTTTGACGATAACTGTAAAGAGGGGCGGCTATGGATAAGATTATTCTGGAGGGAATGGAGTTTTACGGCTACCACGGCGCCAGGCCTGAAGAGAAAAACCTGGGGCAGCGTTTTATCGTAGATGTGGAACTTTTTTTAGATCTGCGGCAAGCCGGGGAGACTGACAATCTTGAACATACGGTTAATTACGCCCAGGTGTTCGAGCTGGTACAAGCGATTGTTTGCGGACGCTCCCGCCAGTTAATTGAGTCCGTGGCCGAGTCTATAGCCGGAGCTTTGCTGGAGCAATTTCCGGTGGATGAGGTTTTAGTACGGGTCAAAAAGCCCCAGGCGCCGCTGCCGGGCACGTTCGCCTGGTCCGCTGTGGAAATAAAAAGAAAAAGATAGAAGATGGGGAGACTATCCTGATAATATATTGGGTATGTTGCGCTGGTTAAATGTAGGTGCGAATTCATTCGTCAGAGGAATGGGGACACACCTCTACAGAGGAATGGGGACACACCTCTATTTGGAGCCTGTCTCTGAGGCCGAGGAATGTCCCCGATGCCAGTCTCTGGGGCTGAGGAATGTCCCCAGGCGCCACAAACAGTTTGGCGCTAACGCGCCGTGTTCGATTGAAATCGAACCTACATCGCTGATTTTCATCCTTTGCTGGTGCCGCGAAGCGGCATGTATGTCTGTCGATAAATATATACCATAAAGTCTATGGTGTTGCGAACTGGAAGTTCACTAGACGCGAAGGAGAGGAGCCAAGCGGGCGCCATGATTATCATCCAACTTTATAAAACCTGGATCAAGTCACTCCGGCCAGAAATATTGTATAATAATAGATATGATACTTTCATAAAATCAAAAACTATTTCAACCTTGGAGGAAAACAATGCTTACAACCGCTTATATCGGCCTGGGCAGTAATTTGGGCGATAAAGAGGCCAATATAAAAAAAGCCCTGGAACTGCTGGGAGCGGCCCCCGGTGTACAGGTGAAAAAAGTCGCGTCCCTTTACCGGACAGCACCACTTTACAAGCCCAAGCAGGATATGTTTCTCAATACGGTGGCGGAGATTGAGACAAGTTTAAACCCGCATGAGTTTTTAAAACTATGCAAGGACATTGAAAAAGAGCTCGAACGCACACCCACCGTTCGCTGGGGGCCGCGCACCATAGATCTGGATCTGCTGCTTTACGGCAACGATAAAATCCGTACTTCCGACCTGGTTGTCCCGCATCCCCGCATGACCGAGCGCGCTTTTGTGATGGCGCCTCTGGCGGAAATCAAGCCAGAATTGGTCGTCCCTGGGGGTTGTAAGGCGATCGATTTAGCCCGGCTGCTCTTAAGAGACCAGTTTGTGGAAAAAATAGTTTAGTCCTGGGAAAGTATTTGGAAATAAAAAAATAAGCCGGAAGGAGAGGACTTCTCTTTCCGGCTTATTTTTTGGACATAATAAAAGAAAAACGCGGGTGGTGGGTGGTAATATGGTGTTTGAACCGAAAAGAGTAATTTTCGAGCGGGAAGCGCTGAAATATCCTCTTGGTGAAAAAATGCTGCGTTATTTCAATAAACAAGGTATAGAAACCAGCTGCACGGCCTCTCACAACCGGGTCACCTCAATTCCCGGCAAAAACCGCGCCGAGGGCTATTTTGAAGCGAAAAGAACCCTGGTGGCGGGAGTCCGCCGCACCATGGACTTTGCCACATGCAAACCTTCGGCCCACTTTCAGCTGCCTCTGGCCACCTCCTGCCCGGGCAAGTGTGAATACTGCTACTTACTGACCAACATGGGCAAAAAGCCCTACGTCCGTGTCTACGTTAACATAGAGGAAATTCTAAGCGCCGCCAAAGCTTATATTGAAAAGAGGAAACCGGAAATAACCGTTTTTGAAGGCGCCGCCACCTCCGACCCGGTGCCGACCGAGCCGTACACCGGCCTGCTGGGCAAGACAATAGAATTTTTTGGGCAGCAGGAATTTGGCCGATTCAGGTTTGTGACAAAGTTTACCGATGTTGATACGCTGCTGGGGGTTCCTCATAACGGTCACACCAGGTTTCGCTTCAGTATAAACACTGGTGAAGTGATCAGGCGTTACGAGCACGCCGCCCCGCCGCTGAGCGAAAGGCTGGCGGCGGCTAAAAAAGTTGCCGCGGCCGGTTATCCCCTGGGGTTTTTAGTAGCGCCTATTATTATTGAAGATGGATGGAAGGAAAGCTACCGGGAGCTTTTTGAGATGGCAGCAGTGGAATTTACTGGCGCAAACCAAGATTTAACCTTTGAATTTATCACCCACCGGTTTACTAAAAGAGCCAAGACTACGATCCTTGAGTTATTCCCGAACACAGGCCTGGACCTGGAGGAAGAGCCAAGGACCTTTAAATTCGGGCAGTTCGGCTACGGCAAGTATGTCTACACCAAAGAGCTTTTCACTGAGATAAAAGAGTATTTCCAAAGCCTGGCGCAAGAATTTTTCCCGCAGGCAAAGGTAGAGTATTTTGTGTAAGAAAAGATAAGCTATGGTCTTCTATCTCCCAGGACCTGGTCATTAACCAGCTGCAGCCGCTCATAGGTATCCGGTCCGACAATCCCGTCCGGGCTCAGTCGCTGATCACGCTGAAATTTGATTACCGCCGCTTCCGTTACCGGACCGTAAAACCCGTCCAGGTCGCCGCGGTAATAGCCCAGCATTTGCAGAATTTGCTGGACGCGCACCACATCGGCGCCGGGGTCCACACCAATGCGCAGCAGTCTTCCCGTAAACGCATCGCCGATTATCCTCACCCTGGTTCCGAGAGCCACAAGACTGTACACCCGGATGACGTCGTTAGACCTCATCCGGACACAACCGTGACTGACGGCTTTGCCGATGGAGGCCTCGTTATCTGTACCGTGAATGCCGTACCCTCCCCATGGACAGTTTATCCGCATCCACCGTACACCAAAGGGGCCGCCCGGGTTTTCAGTTTTTTGGATGATTTTCCAGTCTCCCAGGGGTGTAGGTGTGTTTGGCGAGCCGACGGCCACAGGAAACATACCTATTTGTCGCCCGAAGCGGCTCAGGGAGAGTTCTAAGGCGCTGGTATCGATAACAATCACATATTCGGGCGCGACTGTAACTTCGTCCTTGGGGCTAAGGCCAATGGCATTATAGGTGTCGGGACCGACAATGCCGTCCGTTACCAGGCCAAAACTCTGTTGTGCCCTGATCACGGCGTCGCGGGTTTCCGGGCCGTAAACACCGTCAACCGGACCTGTATAAAAACTCAGCTCAGTCAGCCGTCTTTGTATATACTGGACATCAGGCCCCTCCATCAAGGGGTCCATAATCCGAAGGTACCTGCTTGCATATAACATAAAAATACCACCTCTAAAGCATAATACGATTAGAGGTGGAAAATGGTACCATATAAAGTTATTGCTTTCAATCCAACAGGGCGTGGCTGCACTGGGTCAAAGTTATGAGAAACAGGCAGATGAAAGAGTTTTTCTACAGCCCGGCACACTAAATTTTCCGGGGCGCTAAGGTGGAATATTTCGTTCAAAGGTATTTTTTAATTATGGAGGTTACCTTGCCGGGATTTACATGGGGATGGATCTCATTGTCCACCATCACGGAGGGGCCGAAATCACACGCGCCGAGGCACCTGATCACTTCCAGGTAAAACATGCCGTCGGAGGTTGTCTCTCCAGGAGATATTCCCAGTTCCCCGCAAAACTTCTTAAGCACTTCCTGTGCTCCTTTGAGGTAGCATGTTGTTCCCATGCACACGCTTATCCTGTGCAGTCCCGGAGTTTCGTGCCGGAGCATGTTGCAGGAGTACAGAAGGTCTTCAATTTCTGTCTCTTCCCTGCCGAATGCCTCCGCCGCCCTTTTGATAATTTTACCCGGCAGGCTCCCATAAATCTCCATGTATTCCTTGAAAAAACTCAACGCTCCCCCGGGCTGGTCTCTGTGTTTGGCTATAAGTTCATTAATTTTGGTGTTTTCACTGTCATGGCAACAGCCGCTATCATTACCCATCCAATAAACTCCCCCGTAATTTAAAATATAACTTCTTATATTGTATCATAAAACAATATCATATATCATTACAGTAGTAATTTTCATGTATCAACTAATAGTGTAAACGTGCTATAATTAGATTGACGCATGGATAAGTGCCGCATTACCTTTAACAGGAGGTGGGCCAAAAGTGGGTTTGGGCTCCCGGATTAAAAGGGTAAGGATTAACAACGGGATGACTGTTCGACAGCTCGCCGAAAAGGTCGGCCTGTCAGCCAGCTTTCTTTATCAACTGGAACAGGAAAAAACATCCCCATCCTTCTCCACCCTTAAAAGCATAGCGACAGCCCTCAACACCAGTATTACCCTTCTTATAGAGGATAATCTACCCGAGGAATGGCTTATAGTAAGGAAGAACAACTACAAAAGGGTTGTCACCGACAATCCGGGTATGGAGTTAAACCTTCTCACTTTCCTGGGGCTCAGGGAAAAAAGGATGCAGCCAATGGTTTTTGAATTGGCTCCAGGTACTGTAAGCACAGGGATCGCCGTCATTGAAGACAGAGAGCATTTTTTGTACATCCTGGAGGGAGAAATAGAAGTTTCTCTAAGGGATTCAAAATATATACTGTACAAAGGAGACGCTGCTTACTTTATCTTTGACGCTCCCGGAGAATTGAGGAATAACGGCCCGGACAAGGCTGTGGGACTCTGGGTATACAGCCCTCCCGGTACAAAATAAACCGGGTTTTTTATTTTCACATGGAGGTAAGAAGATGGAGCTAATTCATACAATCGAAGCCCGTTGCCGGGACTGCTACAAATGTGTCCGCGAGTGCCCCGTCAAGGCTATCAAGATAAAAAATATAACTGGTTCCGAAGCCCAAAGGGCTGAAGTGATGGAAGAACGCTGCGTTCACGACGGAAGGTGCGTTCTTGTCTGCCCCCAGCAGGCTAAAAAGGTGCGGAACGACGTAAGCAAGGTTAAAGAACTGATCTCCTCGGGGCGGGTGGTTGTTGCCAGCTTGGCGCCTTCATTTGCGGCGGGCTTTCCTTTGAAGCCCGGCCGGGTGATCTCAGCCCTTAGAAAGCTGGGGTTCACCAGCGTGCAGGAAACGGCATTTGGCGCTGAACTGGTGGCGGCGGAGCATAAAAAGCTGCCGGCTGGCCGGACTTTCCTCTCCAGTTCCTGTCCCTCGGTGGTCAGCCTGGTGGAAAAACATTTTCCCGGCTTGATCCCAAATCTGTCCCCGATCGTCTCTCCCATGATAGCCCACGCCAGGATAATAAAGTCAATGGAACCCGGTGCCGCAGTGGTTTTTATCGGCCCCTGCATAGCCAAGAAGGATGAGTCGGAGGAAGAACAGTTTAATGGCATTATTGACGCGGTGCTTGATTTTGGGGAGACCTGGGAGTGGATGCAGGAGGAAATAACCGATCTCGAACATCTGCCGGCTGAATTCCGGGAGGAATTTGACGGACCACAGGCAGGTACAGGTAAATTATTTCCGCTGGACGGGGGCATGCTGCGTACCGCCGGCATGAGCATGGACAGGCTTGACGACAGGGTGATGGTTATTTCCGGCCTTGAAAATTGTATGGAACTTCTGAGACATCTCCAGCTAGGCCGGGCCTGCAAGGTCGGCCTGATAGAACTGCTTGCCTGCCCCGGCGGGTGCGTCAGCGGACCGATGACCGTCAATGAGGAAGACATTTTTATTAAAAAACAGAGAATTTTGGATTACTTCAATAAAAGCCGCCCCCGGGAAAATGACCGGAAAACGCCGGATTTCAGTGACATCGCGCTGTACCGCGGTTACTCCAACAGGCAGATTCCTCTTCCCGACCCCAGTGAGGCGGAACTTGATGAGATATTTGCCCGTACAGGCAAGGCCAAGCCTGAAGACAGGCTGAACTGCGGTTCCTGCGGCTATCCCACCTGCAGGGACAAAGCTGTTGCGGTTTACCAGGGCTTTGCGGAGCTGAAGATGTGCATACCGTACATGAGAGAAAGGGCTGAATCGGTTTCAAACCGGGTAATTGCCGCCATGCCGAACGGAATTATTATAGTGAACCGGGATCTGAAAATCTTGGAAATAAACGATGTGGCCAGGGAAATGCTGGGCTTATCAGGTGAGAATTTAAAGGGTGAGGGTCTTTCCCTGTTTATGGATCCGACTAACTTTCTCCACGTGGCGGTTAACGGCTCGGCTTTAAACCTTATTATGAATTATGAACAAAAGGACCTTATCACCAGGGAGATAATATTCCCCCTGGGATCCGAAGAGATTGCCGGAATTCTGATTGACATAACTGAGGACAGGAAACGGAAGGAACAGCAAGACATCCTGAACAATGAAACAATCAAAAGGGCAGAGGAAGTTATCAGCAAGCAGATGCAGGTTGCCCAGGAAATAGCCGGCCTGCTTGGGGAGACCACAGCAGATACAAAGGTGCTCCTGACAAAACTGATCAAACTTGTAAAAAACAAATAAATGGTTGAATTGTGCAGCTTAAAACTGGTGAACAGAGGATGACTTATGAAAATCGCGGCGGACGTCGGCATATCCCAACTAAATAAACACGGGGAGGAACTTTGCGGCGACAGTGTCGAAGTAGTTGTTAACGACGACATTACCACTATAGTGTTGTCAGATGGGCTGGGAAGCGGTGTCAAGGCCAATATTCTTTCCAGGCTTACCGCTAAAACCGCGGTGAGAATGATCGCCCAGGGGGCCGACCTCGAAGAGGTCATAGAAACCCTGGCCAAAACACTGCCCAAAGTAAGGGGTCACGCCTACAGCACCTTCGGCATACTTGAGATATTCACCCGGGAGGGAACCGCCCGACTGGTGGAATACGATACCCCGGATACCTTCGTGGGCAATTCGGGGACACTGAAGCCTGTAAAAAGGGTCAGGGAGGATATAGGGGGAAAGGTTATTTACCAGTCAATGTTTTCACTTGAAAGCGGGGACTGGATAATACTGGTTTCCGACGGTGTGCTTCACGCCGGAACAAACGGTGTATGGAACATGGCCTGGGACTGGAAGGGCTTTTCGGACTACTTCTGCAGTAAAATACCCTCTGTTGACGACGCGCTTGCCTGTGCCCGGATAATTGCGGACCACTGCAACAGCCTGTACGGATCATACCCGGCGGATGACGCCAGTGTAGTGGTGGTAAAGGTTAGGAAACCCCGTTTTCTTAATGTGTTAATAGGCCCGCCTGGCGCCAGGGACGACGATTCCAGGGCGGTAAGCCGGCTGATGAACGGAGCCGGCAACAAGGTTGTGTGCGGGGGATCCACGGGTAACATGGTGGGCCGTGTCCTGGGACGGCCGGTAAGGGTGGACCTGAAATCGAACTGTGAGAGGGTCCCCCCGACTGGGATTATTGAAGGTGTTGACCTGGTTACAGAAGGGGTCCTGACCACGGCCTACAGCCTTGAGCTGTTAAGGACGGGAGTGCCTGTTCACCAGCTGAAGTCAAACAGGGACGGGGCCAGCAGGCTGGCGGCGCTATTGTTGGAAGCAGACAGCCTTAATCTCCTCGTGGGCACCTCAGTTAACAGCACCCAGCAGCAGATAAGCGAAGGATCTTCAAGAATTATATTAAAACAACAGGTAATAAACGATATGATTACTTTTTTGAAGGAAAAGGGGAAAAAAGTTACTGTCGAATACTTCTAGGGAAGCAGGGGGACGGTTCTGTTGCTTCCGCTAGCGGAAGCAACAGAACCGTCCCCCTGCTTCCCTTATTAGCTCTGCGGAAGGCCTCTCAAAGGTACCCGGCAGGGCTTTTTTTATCGCTTGACAGGCGGATTGGCTGTTTAACATATCCCAAGCCATGTTTTAAATATTAAAAATATTGCTTATATTTTTACAATATTAGTTGACACATGTAAACCGATGGCATATATTTAAACATATCAGACCTGGAGATCGGGTGAAAAAACTGCGGGGGAGAGAAATGCTTTATGGAAAGAAAATTTGAGAGGCTCCAGGAAATCATTGAAAGCCATCAAGGCGAGGTTTCCCATCTAATTGCAATTTTACAGGAGGTGCAGGAGGAATACCGCTACCTGCCTGAAGAGGTTCTTACCTACATAGCCACGGCCATGAAAGTGTCACCCGCCACAGTGTATGGGGTAGCCACTTTTTATACTCAGTTTTCGCTGATACCAAAGGGAAAATACGTGATCAGAGTTTGTGACGGTACTGCCTGCCACGTAAGGGGCTCAGAACCTATTCATTTCGCCCTGAGGGAGAATCTCAGACTGGCTGGAGGCGAGTCCACCACCCCAGACATGCAGTTCACCGTGGAGACCGTTTCCTGCCTTGGCGCCTGCGGCCTGGCGCCGGTGGTTGTGATTAACAGCGACGAGGTGCACGGCCAGACAACACCGGAAGAAATACTGGCAGCTGTAAACAAGATTGTGTCCCGGGAGCAACAGGGAGAAAACAAAAACTCCTCAGAAACGGGGTGTTGTCAAAATGCTTAATTCCAGAGCGGAATTGGATGTCTTAAAGAAAAAGGCCCTTACCGAAATCAACAGCATGCAAAAAAGAATCCTTGTCTGCGCGGGTACCGGGTGTGTCGCCAACGGGTCCTTGAAAGTGTTCGACCTCTTCAAACAGTTGTTGGCTCAGAGGCCCGAACTTGCAATCAGTATTGAATTGGAGAAAGAACATTCTCAGCAAGAAATAAGCGCTCATACCAGCGGCTGCCACGGCTTCTGCCAGATGGGTCCTCTGGTAAGGATCGAGCCCCGGGGAACACTTTATTGCAAGGTCAAGCCCGAGGACGTGTCAGAGATCTTTGAAGAACACATCATAAACGGCAGAGTGGTTTCAAGGCTCCTTTACCAGGACGATCACACCCACTCCCCCATAGAAACTCAGGACGAGATCCCCTTTTACAAAAACCAGTTAAGGATAGCCCTGGCGAACTGCGGGCGCATTGACCCGGACGACATAGAGGACTATATCGCCCATGACGGGTACCAGTCTCTGGCCAAGGCACTCTTTGAAATGACCCCGGACGAGGTGGTCAAGGAAGTACTGGATTCAGGCCTGCGGGGAAGGGGTGGCGGAGGTTTCCCCACAGGGAGAAAGTGGCTGTTTGCCCGGGAAGCCGCCGGGGAAAAGAAATACATTATTTGCAACGGTGACGAGGGAGACCCGGGTGCTTTTATGGACCGCAGCGTAATGGAAGGCGACCCTCACAGAGTAATTGAGGGCATGATGCTGGCCGGCTATGCCGTGGGAGCCGACGAGGGATATATATACGTCAGAGCTGAATATCCCCTGGCGGTAAAGCGTCTGCGCAGGGCGGTGGAAACAGCCTGTAAATACGGGATGCTTGGCACGGATATACTGGGCAGAGGCTTCAGTTTTAAGGTAAACATAAAAGAAGGGGCCGGAGCCTTTGTGTGCGGTGAAGAGACTGCACTTATCGCCTCTATAGAAGGAGAACGCGGGATGCCGAGGCCCAGGCCTCCTTTCCCGGCTGTCAGCGGTCTCTGGGGCTGCCCCACGATTATAAACAACGTGGAAACCCTGGCCAACCTGCCGGCTATAATACTGAACGGCTCGGGGTGGTTCACCAATATTGGCACTCTCACCAGTACTGGAACAAAGACCTTCGCGTTGGCCGGGCAGGATGCCCATACTGGTTTGGTGGAAGTGCCCATGGGACTTACTTTAAGGGAAATAGTATTTGACATAGGAGGCGGGCTCCGGGACAATAAAATTTTCAAGGCTGTGCAGATAGGAGGTCCCTCAGGGGGCTGCCTCACCAGGGAGCACCTTGACCTGCCCCTTGACTACGATTCTTTGCAGAAGGTCGGGGCGATGGTAGGCTCCGGCGGGCTGGTAGTGATGGGTGAAGACACCTGTATGGTGGAAGTGGCAAAGTTCTTCATGGGATTTGTCCAGAACGAATCTTGCGGCAAGTGTGTCCCCTGCCGGGAAGGCAGCAGGAGGATGCTGGAGTTGCTTACCAGGATAGCAAGCGGCTCCGGAACCGAGGAAGATCTGCTGCTGCTGGAGGAGTTGGCCCTGATCGTAAAGGACGGGTCTCTTTGCGGACTGGGTAAGACCGCTCCCAACCCTGTACTGACCACGCTCAGATACTTCCGATCCGAATACGAGGCTCATGTAAGGGACAAGAAGTGCCCGGCCGGAGTGTGCAAGGACCTGCTTGACTACCGGATTGAGCCCTCCTTGTGCAGGGGGTGCGGGCTATGTAAGAAGGTTTGCCCCGCCGACGCCATATCCGGGGGGAAAAAAGAGCCCCACTGGATAGACCCGGAAAAGTGCATTAAGTGCGGAACCTGTATAAGCAAGTGCAAATTTGGATCAATAGTCACTAACTAGGGAGGGAGCTACATCCATGAGTAGCAACGGAAAACTGACCATAGACGGCCGTGAAATAGATATCCGGGGAGAGAAGAACCTGCTGGAGATAATTCGCAGGGCGGGAATCAATCTACCCACCTTCTGCTACCACTCTGAGCTGAGCGTTTACGGGGCGTGCCGCCTCTGCCTGGTGGAAACCGACAAAATGGGCCTGGTGGCTGCCTGCTCGACCCCTCCCCAGGAAGGGATGATCATAAGAACCAACACCCTTCGGACCCGGAGGTTGCGTAAAATGGTAATCGAACTTCTGCTGGCCAACCACGAGAGGGAGTGTCCCACCTGCTCCAGGAGCGGGAGGTGCAAGCTCCAGCTGCTGGCCAATCAGTTGGGGGTAAAAGAAGTAAGATTCGGCAAGAGGGACAAAAAGCTTCCTTTAGATCTGACCAGCCCCTCGATAGTAAGGGACCCCAACAAGTGCATACTCTGCGGTGACTGCGTCCGCATGTGCAAAGAAGTACAGGGACTGGGAATCTGGGACTTTGCCCACCGCGGTTCAAAGACAGTGGTCACCACGGCCTTTGACAAGGAACTCTCCGACGTGGCTTGCGTCAACTGCGGCCAGTGCGTTTCCGTATGCCCAACCGGAGCTCTTACCGTTAAAAGTGAAATCGACAAAGTCTGGAATGCGATACATAACCCCGATAAGACCGTTGTCGCCCAGATAGCCCCGGCGGTCCGGGTTGCCCTGGGGGAAGAGTTCGGCCTGGGCGCAGGAGAAGACGTTACAGGTAAAATCGTTGCCGGGCTAAAGCTTACAGGGGTTGACAGGGTGTTCGATACTTTGTTTACCGCCGATATGACCACTATAGAAGAATCAAACGAGTTTCTGGTACGCCTTGAGAAAAATGAAAAATTGCCCATCTTTACCTCCTGCTGCCCTAGCTGGGTAAAGTACTGCGAGCAGTTTCACGCCGAACTGCTGCCCAATGTTTCAAGCTGCCGTTCACCGCAGCAGATGTTCGGGTCGGTAGTTAAGAAATACTATGCCAAAAAGCTGAACAAACGGCCGGAGGACGTATTTGTAGTATCCATAATGCCCTGCGTGGCCAAGAAGTTTGAAGCCCAAAGGCCGGAATTTACTACGGACGGGGTTCCCGACATCGATGCTGTGCTGACCACGGTTGAAACCGCCCAGATGTTTAAAGAAGCTTCCATAGATTTCAATGAGCTGGCGAACAAGGCTTTCGATAACCCGCTGGGCGTGGGTTCAGGGGCTGCCCTCATCTTCGGGGCTTCCGGCGGTGTAATGGAATCGGTGGTACGCTACGTGGCGGGACTGACCGGAGGGGACGAGGTGGGACGCATCGATTTCCTGCCGGTACGAGGCATGGAGGGAATCAAAACAGCCTCGGTTGAAGTTAAGGGAAGGGTTCTGAAGCTCGCCGTGGTAAACGGTCTGGCCAATACTGAAAAACTCATATCTATGATTAAATCCGGAGAGGCGTCCTTCGACGCCATTGAGGTAATGTCCTGTCCTGGTGGCTGCGTCGGCGGCGGAGGGCAGCCAGACGTCAACGACACAGTGGCCCGCACCAGGAGGGCCGGGGAAATATACGAAATGGACAGGGTGCAGCAGCTTCATAAACCCCAGGATAACTATTTTGTGGGTAAAGCCTTTGAAGAGTGGTTCGGCGGGGTCAATAACCATGAGACGCACCACGCTCTTCATACAACATATGTCCCGCGCCGGCGTATAAACGGAAAACCCTTTATAATGAACGATTCCCGGTCGCAGCCCCTGCGGGTTGCGGTATGTCTCGGCACCGGCTGCTACCTCAGGGGAGCATACGACGTAATTAAGGAATTTAACGATTTGGCGGAAAACCAGGGAATTGCCGGGCAGATAGATGTCAACGGCACCTTCTGCCTGGAGAAATGTGATAACGGCGTTTCAGTAAATATAAACGATGAGATTATTACCGGAGTTACCCCGGAAAATGCCGGGGAACTATTCAGAAATAAAATTTCCCTACTGGTTGATAAAAACTGCAACTAAATTTTACCCCTCATATACTCCTAACTCTCCTTTCCATACCCGGATGCTGTGGCCATCAGTATCCGGGATTTTTTTTGTCCCGCAGGGGACAAAGCCAGCAGCCCCAGCTTATTTAGTGTAAATGGACTTGTAAATTATTTTTATTTACAATCGCAATCGGCTATAATATACTTTAATAAGATCCGCTAATATATTAAGCAAGCGGATTTTAAGGTGTGGTAATATTGTGTAAAATGAAAAAGGTATTTGATAGCAACAATGGTTATGCATCTACTGATGAAATCAGGAAAAGAGGCATAGCCTATTCTGATATTCAAAAACACCTCAAAGCTGGCAAGATCAAAAGAATCCGCAGGGGCTTCTATAAATGGCACATAACAGATGAGACAAATGAGGCGGCTACTGTTGCAGGGCTATTCCCTGATGGCGTGCTTTGTATGGACACTGCCCTTTTTCATTACGGCTATTCGGACAGAACTCCTGCAGAATGGCATATTGCCGTTGATAAAGACAGCTCAAAAATTCGATTTAATATATCTTATCCATTTGTAAAGCCATATTACTTTGAGCCGGACAAGCTCATTATTGGTATCACAAAAGAAATGATAAACGGCATTGAAGTAAGCATGTATGACCGTGACAGGGTTATCTGCGATTGCCTGCGGAATATAAACAAAATGGATAAGGAGATTTTCAATAAAGCCATACAGAGCTATGTTGCAGATTCCCAAAAAAATATTAGCAATCTTACTGCCTACGCAAAGAAGCTGCATGTATATAAAAAGGTTCAAAGCTGGATTGGGGTGTGGCTCTAATGGAGGACAAAGCTGCATCTGTACTTACAAGGTTAATGATTAAGTCAAAAGAAACCGGCAGAAGCTATCAGCTATGCTTGCAGCTTTTTTGCCAAGAGGAATTATTACGAAGAGTGGCCCTGTCAAAATATACAGATAACCTTATTTTAAAAGGCGGGATGTTTATATATACCCTATCAGGTTTTGAAAGCAGGCCCACCATTGATGTTGATTTTTTGCTGCAGCATATTCGGAATTCGCAGCAAAATATAGAAGAAATGATCAATGAGATACTCCGGCAAGATACGGGCAACGATTTCATTCAGTTTGAGCTGAAGGACATCTCAGATATTTCTCTGACCAGGAAATACCATGGCGTAAGTGTTCGGCTAATCGGCAGGATTAAAAACACAAGGTCCCCCTTCAGCATTGATTTTGGCATTGGTGATGTAATTGTCCCTAAACCGGAGAAACGGATCATCCCTACCCAACTTGACGGCTTTATCAGTCCGGAGATTAACACTTATTCTCTTGAGAGCACCATAGCCGAGAAGTTGGACGCTATCTTGCAAAGGATGGAATTTACCAGCCGCATGAAGGATTATTTTGATGTTTTTTATCTCGCAAATACCTTTTCCTTTGACGGAAGGAAGCTGCAAGAAGCTATCTTTGAAACCCTGCAAAACAGAGGAACGAATTATGGTAAAGAAAGTCTTAAAAGTATTGTCGGTTTTGTAAATGACAACGACATGAATGTTAGATGGCGTCTCTTTTTGCGGAAGCAGAAGCAGAAGCAAACCGAGCCAGCATTCTCATCTGTGCTCAACACATTGTCAGTATTTTTAAATCCTGCATATGAAGCAATAGTCAATGAAACTGAGTTTTTCGGCCAATGGGATAAAGACAGTATGAGTTGGAGGAATGTGTGATGGGAATTATAAAGTTACATCCCAATCCGCGAGGGTGGGTTAGCCACCCCCTCTTACTCGACGTACTCGTTTTCTTTTAAAAGTCGGGAGGCGAAGGCTATGGCCTCCTGTCTGCTGGTTACCTCTCCGCAAACCTGGGCCTCGGTGATTTTACCCAGAAGGTCGCCGAGTTGCCTGGAAGGAGGGAGTCCCAGTTCTTTCATGAGATCTTCGCCTTTGACCAGGGCAGGCGGGTTGATATAGGTTTCAGCCTGAAAATAATATTTATACAGGAGATCTCCGATAAAGGTTCGGTATCCGGCCAGGTCAAAGGCGCTTTTTGCAGCAGAGCCGGATGCCAGGACATTGGCCAGGGAAAGCAGCAGGATATCCGCAGCGTCCGGACCCAGGTTAATAAAGAGGCGGTGTATATCAGCTGGCCCCAGGGACTCCTGTTGAAAAAGGCTGACGGGATACATGTGTTTGACAGCCAGGTTTTTCAGGTAGGACTCTTCCATCTTGCTCATTTTAAGCCTGCGGGCAAATTCGTTTATGTAAACTTCGATATTGCCGGGGTCATGGAAGAGGGCGGCCAGTTTAATCAGCTGGCTTCTTTTTCGCTCTGAGGTAAGGCCCTGGTCAAGGTGCTTGAGAAGCAGTTCGTGTATTTCCCCGGCATGGTCGCCGCCAGGCATAATATTTCCAGCCGGCTTGCACCATAGCTCTTCCAACAGTTTATAGGTTTTCAGGCTATGTGCCCAGACACTGCCCGTGGTAAGGTTTTGACCGCTTACCTTCATAATTTCTTCGAGCGGGAACACCTCGGAAAGGACTCCGGTGGCATCCAGCATGGTGATCAATGGGTAGGATTGCGGCAGGGCCAGTATACCCAGCAGTTCCTCCCAGATCCGTTCTCCCGCGATCTCTTGCAGCAGCCAGCGGCTTTGTTCCATCAGGTTTAACGTTTCAGCATTAATTTTGAAACCCAGTTTGCCGGCCAGGCGCACCCCCCTCAGGATCCGGACCGGGTCGGCTTCAAAAACGTAGCTGTTGATAGCCCTGATGGTTTTACCCTCCATATCAGCCAAACCGCTGTAGGGGTCGATTAAAACTTCAGGCCAGAGCCACCGTTCCGGGCGTTTACCCGCCGGGGCGCCGCTTTCCTGGGACAGTTTTAAGTAAGCGGATAGTTCCATGGCCATAGCATTGATGGTAAAGTCCCTGTTTGAAAGGTCTTCTTCTATGCTCAAGCCTTTAAAGGAGGAAAAGTCTATTTGCCACTTGCTGCCGCGTGGTTCAAGTACAACCCGGGCAACTCTGTTGATTCTGTCCAGGGGAATATATACGCCATTTAGTATCTCAGATATGTCCTGGGCAAGGTTCATGGCATTGCCGCTGACGGCAAAATCAAGATCGCGTCCGGGATAGCCCAGATACATGTCGCGTAAAAAGCCGCCCACAAGATATATTTTTTTATTTTTTTTGATAAAGAGACTGCCTATTTCATCCAGGATCTTTTCCAATAACACAGCTATTCCCCCTATGAAATAGAGTTTCCGGTTTTATTATATCACTTTTAAATTATGGTAGTAAAAGCTTGTCTTGATTTAACATATTTATAACAATTTTTTTGTAAAAATACATTTGCCCTGCCAAATATCTTGTGGTAAAATGTAACCGAATCAGGGTGGTATCCTAGAGAACCGCACCTGCTAAGTTCTTACTCAGTTAAAACAAAT
>CAZIYV010000042.1:0-23784 GCA_964543575.1 uncultured Pelotomaculum sp. | reverse complement strand
CAGCTGATGTGCCCTTATGTTGGTTTGGGTCGGATGATCACCGTAAAGTTTTAAGTTAGCTGAGCTTATATTGCCCTGCGGCAGTGAGGATATATTAAATTTGATTAGACCCCGGTGTTTATCGCCATGAAATTTCCCCACATAAATGTCGGAATAAATTCTTTCATCCGGGTCAGGTTCATCGTGATTTTGTATATACGTATCCATGCTTTCATTTTCATCCGGCGCTATGGTGATGGTCGGGTCTATGGTTAATGGGTAATCTTTTTTATCCAGCTTTTTCTTGTCTATTTTCAAGGTATACTCGATGCTGTTGTTTGCGCCTTTTCTATCTTTACGGTTACCGCGTCAGTCGACTTCCCCTGCGCTGTCACCACAGTGAGGGGGTTAAGATAAAGGAGGAGCTTTTCTTCATTATCAGCGTAAAAGTCGACTCTGCCGCCTTCGCCTTTCTTCCAGTTTAAAGTACCTGCCTTAATGGTAAAGCATATCTCATCAGGGGCGCCGGCATCTTTTATGATAATGTCTTCCTTAACCCCGTTATCTACCACCAGGTAGTTTATATTAACTGACTTCAGCACTTCGTCATATCTTATTTTGCTGTTATTCCTCGCGGCGCTGATGTCAGCTTTCTTTTGGTCCTTTAATTCTAAGGAAATGCTTTTTCCTTTATAAGTGAAGTCTAAGAGGTTATTCTTCAGTTTGGCGGGAAAGGTTGCTTTAAAGCGGTTATTCTTGTTCTGGAAAAAGTTTTCCTGGCCGCCTTTAAGCTCTACCAGGGAGTTGTCGATCTCCGGCTCGGGGTTTATGGTCAGTTCCGCGGTTATGGACCCGTCCTTGTTTTTATAGAATTTGCAGTCATGGGTATTTAGGTGCTGTAGTTCGGTTCTATCTTCGATAACGTTCTCTTTTTTTTGCTTCTCTTCGTTAGTTTTCGCCTCTGACGGAGCGGCCTGCAATAGTACCGTGATTATTGAACTGATTAAAAACACCAACAGCAACAACCGGGCTAATCCTCTTTGCACAACTGTTCCCTCCTTTAATTCATTGCCTTGAAACAAAAAAACCACACAGTTCCGTCAATTAAAGCCTTTTTGTTCCAAAAGCAATGTCCAGCCCTGGTAATATGCGCTGTAAATTTTTATGAAAATGGGCTAATGAGCTAGTTCAACCAATATAAGACATATCCTTCTATAAAATAACAAAATATTTACAGATATTTCCGACACTATATGACGATTTATTACATTAATTGAGAAACGGTGTATTTTTGAGGGGTTAGTTCTATTATGAAAGCGTGTTTGTTTAACTGGCAGACAGAATGGGGCAGATATTATTTAAAGGTGTAACAAAATAAAAAACCGCCGACCCTGAAGGCCTGGCGGCTGTTTGCTCTATTCATTCCAATAATCCAATCCCACGTTTCGCCTGGCCTTTTCCAGGTATACGGTGGCAACCTGTCTTGCTTTGCGGGCGCCTTCCCGCATGGTGGCAACCACAAATTGCCTGTCACCGGCCAGTCTTTTCCGCTCATTCCTGTATGGCTCAAAGTAATCCCAGATCACACCTAAAATCTCCTTTTTAATGTCGCCATATCTAAGGCCGGGGGTGAGAAACCTCTCCTTGAGCTCTTTTTTGCCCTTTTCATCTAAAAAAAGCGCGTAAATTTCATACAGGGGGTTCCCCTCAAGCGGCTTTGGCTGATCCACCGGCGTAGAGTCCGTCTTAATGCTCATTACCTTTTTCTTCAGTGATTTTTCATCGCTGAAAATCTCTATAGCGTTGCCGTATGATTTGGACATCTTCAGGCCGTCAATACCCGGCACTACCGCCAGGTCTTCTTCGATATCCGGTTCAGGCACCACAAAGGTATCGCCGTAAGTGCCGTTGAACCGCATGGCGATATCCCTGGTAATCTCGAGGTGCTGCTTCTGGTCTTTCCCCACCGGCACCTTTTCAGCCCCATACAGCAGGATGTCGGCCGCCATCAGCACCGGGTAGGAGAATAAACCCTGGTTGGCGGGAATACCCTTGGCGGTTTTGTCCTTATAAGAATGGTTTCGCTCAAGCAACCCCATGCCGGTTACGTTGGAGAGAAGCCAGGTCAACTCGGTCACCTCCGGCACGTCGGCCTGCACCCAGAAAACAGATTTAACCGGATCAAGCCCCAGTGCCAGAAAATCGCAGGCTGCTTCATAAGTCTGGCGCCTTAAGAATGGGGCGTCGAATACTGAAGTCAAAGCGTGGTAGTTAACCAGAAAACAAAACAACTCGTTGTTTTCCTGGTAATCCACCATCCTTTTCATCATCCCGAAATAATTGCCCAGGTGCAGGGAACCCGAGGGTTGAATACCTGAAAGAATGCGCATGATAGACCTCCTATTCTTCGGTAGTAGACGATTGTTTAGAATATCAAGTTTGAAATCAATCCGGCGAGTGTATATAAAGCTATGACGATAGGCTTTACAAAAATATTAAAGATAAAGCCTATTGCCCCTGTAAACACCAGCAGGATTAAAATAATCACCCCATACGTTTCAAGCTGGTACAGCCAGTTCTGCCGGCCGGGCAGGAGCCCCGCCAGAATTTTCGATCCATCCAGAGGAGGCACCGGGATCAGGTTAAAGATAGCCAGCACCACATTTATCTGGATCATATATTGCATGATAGGATCAACATAGGGCAGTTGAAAAATGTCCAGCACGCCCCAGATTATCGCCGCGGCTATAGCCAGCAGTAAGTTCGTGGCCGGACCGGCCAGGGATACTAAAAGCATGCCTTTCTGAATATCCCCTTTGAGATTATAAGGGTTTACCGGAACTGGCTTAGCCCAGCCAAACCCGGCCAGAAAAAGCAGAATCAGTCCCACGGGATCCACATGCGCCGCCGGATTAAGCGTAAGCCGGCCATGGTCATAGGCGGTGTTGTCTCCCAGACGGTAGGCCACCAGACCGTGGGCGTACTCGTGAAAGGTCAGGCCCAGGACAATTGCCGGCAGCATTAAAGCTATGCTTTCCAAGCTTGGCAAATCAAACATCGTTAATCGCTCCTTCGTAACCGGACAGGTATTCCTTCACATAGCTGAGCTCTTCCTGCCTGGTCCGCACCAGGCCGTCTATGCGGGCCTGCCAGACCGCTTCCAGCGCCATCTTATAAGCCGGCCCCGGCTTAAAGCCTAAGGAACGGAGGTCTTTGCCGTTAATCGACGGCTTATCGTAACATATGGCGGTAAGCACCTGGCGGAACCTCCTTCTGGTGACATAGTTGACAAGATAAGCTAATATAAGCGGATAACATTCTCTCGGTACGGACATAACCCGCCTGGCCAACTCACTCATGGTCAGGCTGTCCACATGATTAAGCCCTTCCATAACATCGCGCCAGCCTCTCAAAGCAGCTAAAACTTTTTCCAACTGCCTTTTGTTAAGATGGTACCTCAGGCATATCTCCCTGGCTTTGTCGCCGTCTGTCTGGTGCAGGACCGCGATCAGGTAAACCATCCATGGTTCGTCAGGTTCCGCCAGGTCCCAGGAACGCAGCACCTTGATGGAACGGTGCAAATCATCCAACACCTCTTTGCTGCCTGCATATAGGACACCGGGGAAAATATAGTCCCATAACTGCAGCTCTACCAGGCGTGCCAGTCCGAGGCTCGGACGGGGCTCCAGCAGGATATACCTAAGTTCCTCCCAAACCCGCTCCAGTGAAACCCTGGCGAGCATTTTGTTCTGCACAGCCTCTCTGGCTAATTTTAAAGTTTGGGGCTCAAAATTGATATTGTATCGTTTCTCAAACCTTATCCCTCTTAAAAGCCTGGTCGGATCTTCGATAAAGCTTAAATTGTGCAGCACCCGCAGCACGCCTCTATCCAGGTCCTCTTTTCCACCAAAGAAATCAACCAATTCACCAAAATCATCCTTGTTTAGTGAAACCGCCATAGCGTTTATAGTAAAATCACGCCGGTACAAGTCCTGGTGCAGGGAAGATGTTTCCACCTGCGGCATGGCCGCCGGGTATTGGTAAAACTCAACCCGCGCCGTAGCCACATCTACCTGACGGCCATCAGCAAAATACACAGTGGCGGTATAGAATTTGGGGTGAACCCGGACCCTGCCGCTGTATTCCAAACTAAGGGCGCGGGCCAGCTCAATGCCGTCCCCTTCAACCACCAGGTCGATGTCAAGGCACTCCATGCCCAGCAGCAGGTCACGTACAATGCCACCCGCCGCATATACCTTATAGTCCAGACTGGCGGCGACAGCGCCGGCATTTTCCAGGATCCGCACATATTCCAGGGACAGCCCCCGGTACATCAACTCCCGGATGTTATTGTCCGCTTTGTCACAATTAACGCTGCTGTGTATCTTTTCATGCCTTGCCTTTACCTCACCGTGCAGCGTGCGTAAAACGTCGGTCCGGGATACGATACCTACCAGTTTGCCCTCTTTAAGCACCGGCAGCCTTCCGATATCATGCTCAATCATCAGTTCACGGACCACTGAAACAGGCGTCCCGGGGCTGGCGGTAACCAGGTTGCTGGTCATGAAACCTTTTACTGGAGCGTGCCCGAGGCCGTGGTGGGTTGCTTTTTCAACATCACGGCGGGAGATCACGCCTACCACCAGCTCACCTTTTACTACCGGCAGGCCGGTATGGCCATACCTGAGCATGATCCGCCCCGCCTCTTCAATAATCATTTCCTGAGTTATAGTTTTTACCGGGCTCGACATAATATCAGCGGCGGTAGTCGGCGGCCTGGCTTTGGAACGGATAGTATTAAGCAGAAGTTCCGCCACATCTGCCAGCTTCGCCTTCTTAATGATGGCCGAAGCAGCCGACGGGTGTCCCCCTCCGCCGAAAACATCAAGAATATCTTTGACGCTCACCTCTGGAATGCTGCTGCGCGCCACAATATAGACACGGTCTTCCATTTCCACCACGGTGAAAACAGCGTCCAGGTGGGCAAAGTCAACAAGTTTATGGGTTAAGAGATCCAGACCGCCAACAAACTCATCCACGTTGCCTTTAGCGATCAGAAACTTGATGCCGTTTATTTCATAGCGTTCAGCCGAGACCAGCAGCGCTTTTAGTAAAGACCGCTGCTCCTCGGTGAGGGGACGTTCCAAAAACTCTGCAATCACGGCAAGGTTGGCTCCCTGAGCCAGCAAGTAGGAAACCGCCCCGGCATCTCTCGGCGTTGTGCTGGAAAACACCAGTGACCCCGTGTCCTCATAGATACCCAGAGAAAGCACCGTCGCCTCCATCGGGGTAATTTTTAAGTTCTTCTCGATAATCTTTTCCACCAGCAGTGTTGTGGTAGCCCCTACCATTTCAATCACTTCCAGCTTGCCCCTGGCATCACCCTCACCGCAGGGATGGTGATCATATATATGTATGTCGATATCTGGTTTCTCCAGCAGTTGGGCCAGTTTGTCCAGACGACCCGGCGACTTCGTGTCAACCAGGATCACTCTCTCAATCAGCTTAGGCTCAATATCCCTGACTGTTCTCACATTCAGAGTGTCTTTGTGCAGGGCCATAAACTCCTCAACATTTTTCAGGAGCGGGCCGGGAAAAACCATTACCGCGCCCGGGTAAAGCTTTTGCGCAGCCACCATGGAAGCGAGAGCATCCATATCTGTATTAGTATGGGTAGTGATAATTTCCACCGTTAGCCCTCCGCTTACAAAATATGCAACATATTATATCACATTACAGTTGCCAAAAAAAGCGCCCGTGTTGACGCTATTAGTGCCAATCAGCTTAAACAGTGCGACTAAAGTCGCACCTACATCTTACCACGTCTCACGTCTTATTTGGCCAGTCTTTCTGGGATAAGATCATTTCTTATTAAATCCTCATAGCTTTCACGGTGGTTGATTAATTCGGCCCGGCCGTCGCCCACAAGCACCATGGCCGGGCGCGGCAGGCGGTTGTAATTCATGGACATGGCATAGTTATAGGCGCCGGTGCAGCTTACCGCCAGAATATCGCCCGGGGTCGCTGCGGGAAGCCGGATATCCCAGATCAACATGTCGCCTGACTCACAGCATTTGCCGGCCAAAGACACCAATTCAGCGGGAGCCTCTCCAACTTTATTGGCGATGCAGGCCTCATAGCGGGACTGGTACAGGGCAGGCCTCGGGTTGTCTCCCATACCCCCGTCAACTGCAATATACTTGCGGATACCCGGTATCTCCTTAATCGCGCCAATGGTGTATAAAGTGCTGCCGGCGGTTCCGCTGATGGAACGGCCGGGCTCCACTATTATTCTGGGAACCGGTAGGTTGAGATCCAACGCCCTGGTATGGACCGCATTCACGACCACCTCAGCGTATTCCCTGATAGGACGTGGTTGATCCCCATCTGTGTAATAAACCCCAAGACCGCCTCCCAGATTAAGCTCCTCCATAAACACACCTGTTTTTTCATAAACCTTATTTACAAAGGACATCATGATATCCACCGTTTGAGCGTAAGAGTTTAATTCAAAAATCTGTGAACCGATATGGCAGTGCAGGCCTTTAAGGACGATACCGCCCAACTCTAGAGCCCGCTTCACACCCGCCAGAGCCTGGCCGTTTTCTATTACGAGCCCGAACTTTGAATCAATCTGTCCAGTCTTGATATATTCGTGCGTATGTGCCTCCACACCCGGTGTTACCCTTAAAATAACTGCGGCCTTTTTACCGGCTGCCAGGGACAGCCGGTTCAATAGCTCCAACTCATGTGTGTTATCTACCACAATGCGTCTTAAGCCCGCTTCCAGGGCCATACTAAGTTCAGCCGGAGACTTGTTGTTGCCGTGGAAATAAATCCGTTCCGACGGAAAACCGGCCGCCAGCGCGGTAAACAGCTCACCACCGGAAACAACGTCAAGACCAAGGCACTCCTCATCCACCATACGACATACAGCCAGGTTTAACAGGGATTTGCAGGCGTAGATTACTTGCGCTCCATATTTGACAGTGAAAGAATTGTAGTATTCCCGGCAATTCTGTCTGAAGTCAGCCTCATCCAGTACATAGAGAGGTGTGCCAAATTCACTGGCCAGAGCAACTGAATCGTAGCCGCCTATTTCCAGGTGTCCTAATTCATTTATGCGCATGGTGCCGTTTAATTTCATAATCGAGCCCCCAATGTCCAAATATCCCAACCCGTTTCACTTCATTTTAAGATATGTATAAAGAAGTAAAAGTACCTACTTTATAAAAATTTGACCTACAATAAAAGGGGCGCTCCAGCTTGGGGCGCCCCGCTTGGTCAACTCGTTTTCCCTTATACCTGAGGCAGTTTTTTAAGCGCTTCTTTCAGGTGTTCCTCCGGCAGGGGATAATCTATCAGTTTACCTTCCAGGTAGGCTTCATAAGAAGGCAGGTCAAGAAGACCGTGACCTGAGAGGTTAAAGAGGATGGTCCTGGCCTCACCCGCCTCCTTGGCCGCTAAGGCTTCTTCCACAGCTGCGTGTATAGCGTGGGAAGATTCCGGAGCAGGGATGATCCCTTCACTCTTAGCGAAAACCATGGCTGATTGAAATACTGCGGTCTGGCCGTAAGCTCTAGCCTCGGCGATGCCATCGTGAACCAGCTGGCTCACCAGTGGAGAGTCGCCGTGGTAGCGCAGTCCGCCAGCGTGAATACCGGGGGGCATAAATTCCTTACCAAGCGTGTACATCCAAAGAAGCGGTGTAAATCCCGCCACGTCACCGAAGTCGTAGCCAAAGTGTCCCCTGGTCAGAGTGGGGCAGGCGCTGGGCTCAGCGGCCAACAGCCTCACTTTGGCGCCTTTGACGATTTTATCATAAGCAAAGGGGAAGGCAGTCCCGGCGAAGTTGCTGCCGCCGCCGCAGCAGGCGATCACCACATCCGGGTATGCATCCACTTTTTCCAGCTGCTCTTTAGCCTCAAGTCCGATAACGGTTTGATGCAACATAACGTGGTTCAGTACACTGCCCAGGGCATAGTTGGTATCGTCACGGCCGGCGGCGTCTTCCACCGCTTCACTGATAGCCATGCCAAGGCTGCCCAGGGAGTCAGGATTGGCCTGCAGGATCTGCCTGCCGGAGTTGGTGTGCTCACTGGGGCTGGCAAAAACCTCCGAGCCGAAAATCTGCATCATGGTGCGGCGGTACGGTTTCTGGTGGTAGCTGACCTTGACCATGTACACGGTGCATTCCATGTCAAAGAAGTTGCAGGCCTGGGACAGGGCCACGCCCCATTGACCGGCGCCTGTCTCGGTGGCAAGGCGCTTAATGCCTTCTATTTTATTGAAATATGCCTGCGGTACGGCTGTGTTCAGTTTATGGCTGCCGGCTGGGCTGGCGCCTTCATACTTGTAGTAAATCTTTGCAGGAGTATCCAGTGCCTTTTCCAGGCGCCGGGCCCTGTGCAGCGGTGTCGGCCGCCAGAGGCGGTAGATTTCCTGAACCTCCTCCGGGATCTCCACCCAGCGGTCCTGAGTCACTTCCTGCCCGATTAAAGCCATCGGGAAAATAGGCGACAGATCCTCCGGTCCCACAGACTGCTTGGTGCCTGGGTGCAGCGCTGGTTTGGGCAGATTGGGCATATCCGCCTGAATGTTGTACCAGGCCTTGGGCATGTGCTTTTCTTTCAAGATAATTTTGGTTTTTTCACTCATCTCTTCTCTTTCTCCCCTCTACTCTGAAATAATGGAAATAGTTACTGGTATTTTATCAAATAAAATCCTTCTAACGCAATACATTATTTAAAATTACCGGCAACTGCTATAACCTGTCAGCTGATTTTTTCTTCTCTTCTCACTGTGCTGCCCCACTTGCCGCAGCGGTCTCCCCAGCGGGCAATTATATCTCCTTCTTCTTTTATTTCTATCACCTCACAAAGGTTAGAGCAGCCGGAGCATTCAAAGCTTCCTGTCTTGAAGTCCATCTCGGATACCCTGAATCCCTTAAAACAGCTTGGTCCTTTTCTGGCCACAGCTTCCCTGGACAACAGAGCCGCGCCCACCGCACCCATTACATTAAAGTAAGGAGGCACTTTTACGGGCAGCCCAAGCTCTTTTTCAAAAGCCCTGATCATACCGACATTGGCGGCCACGCCGCCCTGGAATACAACCGGAGCTATAATTTCTTTGCCTTTGCCCACATTATTAAGGTAGTTGCGCACCAGAGCCTCGCACAGCCCAGCCAATATGTCAGGCAGGCTGCAGCCCATTTGCTGCTTGTGAATCATGTCGGATTCCGCAAACACCGCGCACCGTCCGGCAATCCTGACCGGCGACTCAGCCTGCAGGGCGACTTCCCCGAACTCCTCTATGAGAATGTTCAGGCGGGAGGCCTGTTGATCCAGGAAAGACCCCGTGCCTGCGGCACATACTGTATTCATCGCGAAATCTGATACTACTCCGTTGCGCAGTATGATGATCTTTGAGTCCTGCCCGCCTATCTCCAGAATGGTCTGCACTCCCGGCACCACCTGGGAGGTGGCGACGGCATGGGAAGTAATCTCATTTTTTACAGCGTCAGCACCGATAATAACACCGATCAGGTTCCTGCCACTGCCAGTGGTGCCAACTCCTTTTATTTTTGTGCCAGCCGGCAGGCGCCCGCCAAGTTCCTGCAAACCCTTTTGTACGGTCACAATTGGCTGACCCATTGTTCTCAGGTAAATACTCTCAAAAACAACACCACCTTCGTCTATGAAGACTATGTTGGTGCTGACTGAACCAATGTCTACCCCCAGATATCCTTTCATTATTATGAATACAGAGCCTCCCTCGTTTCCTTTTTACGCTCCAGCAAGTCCACGAAAGCCTCCAGACGGGTCAAGGTTCCCGCTTCACCGGTATGTTCATCCACAATCATGGTCATGGACGGGATGCTGTAATCAGCGCTCATTTCAGGCAGGATACTTTCAGCCACTATCTCCGGCATGCAGGTGAAAGGTAAAAGTTGAATCAGGCCGTCATACCCTGAGCGGGCGTAATTTACCGCGCTGCCTATGGTTTCCTGCCCGTGGCCGCCCACAAAATGCCGCAGGTAGGGAAAGGCTGCCGCGCAGGCTTCTTTCCTGGATCTCATCCCTTTAACCAATCCCATAAAAATGTGGTCGTTGACCCATTCACTTAAGTATATTGAGCGATCTACCTCCGCTCCGAGAATACCCAACCGCCTCTCCAGGTGCTGGTTAGAAAAGGGGTCAAGCAAAGTATAGATTTCTCCGATCACACCTATTTTCACAACCGGCCTGCTTTTATCTGCTGCAATATCCGTCATGATGTCACAGGCCTTCTTTCTTGCTTCCGCCAGTTCTCTCTGGGAAGCTGCCGCGTCAATGAGTTTTAGCGCTGCTGTCTGGGCGGCATCGGTTGCCCCTGGTGTCAGTTCTCTGGGCCGTGATTTAAAAGCTGCCATTTCCACATCGTCTACCGCTCTTGCTTTCTGGTAACCAAAGCGAACGGCCTGGATCACGTGCCACCAGGAACGGTTGCCGGATATTCGTTTAATTTTAACCATCAGCTCCGAAAAGTGGCGCTCCGGCGGCTCAAAAACGATAAGCCGCATATCGCACCCTATATCCTGTAAAATAGCGTGCTCAATCTGGGCGTAGTAGCCAAAACGGCACGGGCCGCACCCACCGGCCATAATAATGGTATCCGCTCCCAGTTCACTGGCTTCTATAAAGTTCCCCAAATTCAACTTCATGGGCAGACAGGCGAATTCCGGCCCATACTTTGCGCCAAGCGTGAGGGTTTTTTTGCTTGAGGGCGGCGGGACTACCACATCAACTCCCAGGTAATTGAGCATTGCTTTGATAGGAATATATAAATTCCCCATATGAGGAAAAGTAACGCGCATGATTCACCTCCGATTTAGTCGTGAGACGTCCCATTTCACATCCCTACCGCTTTTCTCCAGTTCACCATGTCCCAAAAGGCTTCAAGCCTGGTCATAATACCGGCCTCACCGGTATGTTCGTCCAGGGTAAGGTTTAAGAACGGCTTGCCGGCGGAGTGCGCGTAACGCCCAATCAGTTCACCTGTCATTGAATCCGGACCACAGCCGAAAGCAGCCACATGTACCAGGCCGCACACATCCGGTCGTTCCAGGTAGTGACAGGCCGCCCCGATCATGCGCTGGCCCAGAGTCCAGAAAAGCTTTTTAGGCAGGCAGGCGGCGTGTCTTCTTACAACATTCCCGGCAAGATGTTCCGCTGTTGCCACCGTTGCTCCCATATCACGCAGGCGGCCGATCAGGTCCATGCTGATGTAGGAGTCGTAAATATTGTAAGGGTGCCCGATCAGGGCAATGGTCATATCTTCCCGCTCCGGCAGCGGCTCTTCTTTCACCCGGTCTTCCATGATTGCCAGAGCTTCAGGAGGCATCAGCCCCAAATGCAGGAGCCTGAAATACTTATTCTGCGCAATTAGAGCGCGCCGGTAGGCCATCCATATTTTCAGATGATTGCCAGTCAGGATTTTCCCAACCTCCCGCACGGCGGCATAAGCGTTGCTTTTCTTTTTATACAGGTTAACGTTAACATCAATCAGCGGAGGCAGCCCTTGCATACATCGGATCATGTCCGGCAGGCCCATGAATTTCGGACAGATATACTCACGCTTTTTAACACTCACCATTCTGGGGAGAAAAATCAGATCTACCTTGCCGGCCAGGTCCAGAACATGGCCAAAAGCCAGTTTTACTGGCAGGCACACTTCATCCACGGCACTTTTCAGGCCTTTAGCCAGGACTCCCTTGGTAGAACGGGATGAAAGCACCACCTCGGCGCCCAATTCTTCAAAAAAAACCCGCCACAAAGGGTAATAGTAATAATACAGAAGCACCCTTGGTATGCCAATTTTCAAAGATATATTAATCCCCCCTCAAAACCTGCTTGCTTTACTTGTTTGCTATTTATCTTTTCTCCCGCCGGACGGCTTCCTGGCCGGGGCGGCTGCCACCTGGCGGTCGCGGTCAAGCGGTTTCAAGATGCTCGGCCTGGTGTTGCGCACCGGGACAGGCATCCGGACCACAATACTGGCCAGCGCCTTTAAGTTGAACGGTACCAGCGGCCACAGGTAAGGGATACCGAAGGATTTATTCAGAGCCAGAAATATGAATGTACCGGCGACCCCTAAGACAAAGCCGGGCACCCTGAACAAAGCGGTTATGATTAACAAAAAAAGGCGCACCAGCCGGTTGGCGTTGGCGATTTCGATACTGGGGGTTAAAAAAGTCCCTACCGCCACGATGGCTGTGTATAAAACTACTTCCTGAGCAAACAGACCGACTCTGGTAGCCAGTTCCCCGATTAAGAGAGCGGCAATTATACCGGTTGAGGTGGCCAGAGCGGAAGGGGTATGAATCGTGGCCAGCCTGATCATGTCAATTGATATTTCAGCTAGAATAAACTGTAATATTAGCGGCACCTCGTAGGGTTGGCTAATTCCAATGTAGGCGTACTGCGGCGGAAGCAAACCCGGGTTATTGGCAAACAGAAACCAGAGCGGCAGCAAAAACAATGACGCGGCTACACCTATGAACCGGACCCAGCGTAAATACACACCCACAGCTGGGTTCTGGCGGTATTCCTCGGCGTGCTGGAGGTGATGAAAGTAGGTGGCTGGAGTGATGATCACACTAGGTGAGGTGTCCACAAGCACCAGCACGTGTCCTTCCAGCAAATGCATGGCAGCTACGTCAGGCCTCTCCGTATAGCGCACCTTGGGGAATGGATTCCAGTAAGAGCCGGGCGTGATCAGTTCCTCTACCGACTTTTCTGCCATGGGTATACCGTCAATCTTGATATATTCAACCTTCTCCTTGATACTGTTTACCAGATCAGGGTTGGCAATATCCTCAATATAACAGACGATGATATCTGACTTGGAGCGAGCCCCCACCTGGAAATATTCCATGCGCAGTTTGGGGTCCCTGATCCGCCTTCTGATCAAAGCGGTATTAAACACCAGTGTTTCCACAAAGCCGTCCCGGGAACCACGCACCACTCTTTCCAGGTCAGGCTCTTCCGGGTTGCGGATCGGATAGGTCCGGGCGTCCATAATAATAGCCTTTTCTGAACCGTCGACCAGGATAGCGATAGGACCGGCCAGTACTTTGGTCATAATGTCTTCAAGATATTCGACTTCCTCCACCTCGGTATAGCCAAGATGGCCCTGGAATAGTTTTTTAAGGCTATCCGGCGCCATATCCTTATGATCAAGAGGCATCAGGTTTTGCAGAACCAGCGTAACAATCTGGTCGTTGGTCAGCCCGTCCACAAAAAGAAGTGTAACGTTTTTCCCTCCTACGACCAAATCCCTGGTCAAAACATCAAAATTTTTCTTGATTCCCATCTCGGCATCAAGAATTTTAATGTTTTCATCCAGGTTTTTGCTAATCCTGGTTTTTTCCTTGTCATCAGGCTTTTTCGTTAATTTTTTATTTTTGGACCGAAACATTGAAACCACTCCTGTCCAGGATAGTTCTTAACGCGCTGGTGGTCAGGGGCGCGCCCCTTTCAGCTTCGTCCTCACCGTCCATTTTTCCAATATCACCGATGCCAATTACCAGCGGGATGTTAAGTTTGTTGAGAACCTCTACCGTATCGCCTTCCAGCAGGCTCTGCGTCGGCCAGCCCATCTTATCTACAGGGCCGTCAATGAAATCCCCGTTCCTGTTTATTGACAGGTCAACTTCACAACCGCATACATTTTCAGTATTTGAGGCTACAGCCAGAACTCCCAGGACCTCGATATCCGGGTGGCCGGCGATATAGGCCATGGCTGTTTCACCCCGGCCCATACCGTTATAGCCGCGGTCATCAAGCATTACCACAACCGGGTCTGAAGGCGCGGTTTTGATCATACTTACAAGCTCCTCCCCAGACTTGGTGGTCGGGTTGCCGGCTGAACAGGAAATGCAGCGCGCTCCCACATTATGGGCGGCTGTTTCAACTGCCTTCCTGGCTATGCGGTCGCCATCTGTGATCAGGATTACCTTTCTTTTGGCAGTGTCCATTTACTTCCTACCCCCTCGGTTTAAAAGCCAGCGCCGCAAGGTAACCGAATACTATCGCCGCTGTGATTCCCGCTGCGGCAGCCGTGACCCCCCCGCTGAAAGCGCCGAGAATACCGTTTTCTTTAACTCCAATTATGGCTCCCTGAGCCAGCAGGTGACCAAACCCGGTCAATGGTACTGTGGCGCCGGCGCCCGCCAGCTTAACCAGAGGCTGGTAGAGGCCAAGGGCGCTGATAACAGCGCCGGCCGTGACAAAGGTTACTAAAACGTGAGCCGACGTAAACTTGTAACTGGTCAGGTCCATTAACAGCTGTCCGATTACACATAAGGCTCCGCCGACAACAAACGCCCAAAAAAACCCCACTTCTATGGCCTCCTTAACGAGCTTCAATCACTACTGCGTGACCTATGCTGGGAATTGTTTCCCCCTGCTGCACGCTGCAGGGACTCATCAGCGCCCCTGTGCCTATACCGAGCATCCGTTTATACCTGCCGGCTTTAAGCCGCTCGATCAGGTAGCCGCAGGTAACTACCGCCGAGCACCCACAGCCACTGCCTCCCGCGTGGACATCCTGCCCTCCGCTGTAAATTAATATGCCGCAGTCCGTAAAGCGCTCTGAGATATCATAGCCTTTTTGCTTTAAAAACTGCTCTGCCAGCTTTTTACCGTAGGACCCGAGGTCACCGGTAAAAATAAGATCGTAGTAATCGCATGTGCGCCCGGTATCCCCTAAATGCCGCGCGATAGTATCCGCCGCGGCGGGGGCCATAGCGGCTCCCATATCCAGCGGATCACCCTGCCCCATATCGATTACCTTGCCGATGGTGGCATGTGTGATCACCGGGCCGCTCCCATTGCGCGACAGTACCACCGCTCCGGCGCCGGTCACTGTCCACTGGGCGGTCATAGGCCGCTGTACGCCCAGTTCTGTCGGGAAGCGATACTGCCTCTCGGCTGTGCTGTAATGGCTGGAGGCGCCCACCAGGACCCTTTCGGCAAAGCCGCCGTCAATCAGTATTGACCCCAGCGCCATACCTTCGTACATGGTGGAACAAGCGCCGTACAGTCCTATAAATGGTATTGACAAAGCCCTGGCTGTAAAATTCGCGCTGATAATCTGGTTTAATAAATCTCCCGCCAGCATGAAATCAATATCTTTTTCTTGCAGATTGGCTTTTTGCAGGGCTTTTTTCATAGCGTCGAGCATCAACCGCTGCTCCGCCTTTTCCCAGGTTTCCTCACCGCAATAAGTGTCATTAAAAACCTTATCAAAGGTTTTGCCCAGCGGGCCTTCCCCTTCCAGCGGGCCCACTACAGACGCGGCAGAAATGATTACAGGCGGGTTCTCAAACCAGACTGTCTGACTGCCGTTTTTTTTTGATGCCGCCAATATTCCACCCCTATCTGAAAAAATAATATAAAATACCAGCCACCCAGGCTGTCATAATCCCCCATACCAGTACCGGGCCGGCAATACTGAAAAGCCTGGCGCCGACCCCGAAAACAAGCCCTTCGGCGCGGTATTCCATAGCAGAAGCTACCATAGAGTTGGCAAAGCCGGTAATCGGCACGATCCCGCCAGCCCCTCCGAACCTGCTGATTTCGTCATAAACACCCAGCCCGGTTAAAAACGCTGCTATAAAGATCAGCACAGAGGAGGTTGCGGCGCCTGCATCATTTAAATTCAAACCAAGTCTAAGGAAGTAGTTGTAGAAAACCTGGCCGGTTAAACAGATAAATCCGCCTACCACGAAAGCCCAAAACATATTCCGCCAAACCCTGGGCTTTGATTTCACCTGTTTGACGATTTCCGCGTATTCCATTTTTTGCTTTTCGGAAATCATGGCTTCTGACACTTTACTCACCTCTATTTCATTTTCCCCCGAAGACTTGTCATTATGCAGTTTAAAGGACACCTTCCGGTGTCCTTTGCTCTCTAATCAGTATGGGCTATTTTCAGGTTGGCCTTATACTCGACCAGGCGGCCGTTATCAACGTTTGCGGTAAAATTTACCACCTCCACGGCCACTATGTTCCTTATTGTTCTTGACGCTTCCGTTATAGCCGATTGCACGGCTCCTTTCCAGCTGTCCGGCGATTCTCCCACAAGTTCAGATACTTTAACGTGCATAAGTGTTGCCCCCTTAATTTTTATAAACAATTTGTATTATACGTTGCGTCTATTTGTTTTATACACTTCCTTCACTGTTTGTTTATAAATGGAAATACCGCCCTTTTACAGGACGGTATTATTCACTCTTCATTTTTTCCCATAAGTTCTTTGAGCTTTTTCAGTGCCTGTCTTTCCAGGCGGGAAACCTGGACCTGGGAAAGCCCCAGCCTTCTGGCGATCTCCGATTGGGTCTTGTCCTCAAAAAACCTCAAGTTAATAATATAACGGTCCCTTTCCGGCAGGTTATCCAACAGCTCTCTAATAGAGATACTTTCCAGCGCATTTTCATTTTCTTCTCCCCTTAACTGGTCCAGCAGATAGATCGGGTCTCCGTCATCCTGGTGCAGTGTCTCATAAATCGAGGTGGGGGCCTGGGTAGCCTCCAGGGCGTTGACAACTTCTTCCCTTGATAAGCCCAGTTCGGCGCCTACTTCCCCAACCGACGGCTCCCTTCCCAAACGGGCTGTGAGCAAACCCCTGACCTGTTGTATCTTATAAGCTGTCTCTTTCAGGGAACGGCTGACCTTGACCGGGCTGTCGTCTCTCAAAAACCTTCTTATTTCACCAACAATCATAGGCACAGCGTAAGTGGAAAACTTTACGTCATAACTCAGATCAAATTTATCAATAGATTTCATCAGGCCGATACACCCGATTTGAAATAAATCTTCCAATTCGTAGCCCCGGTTTTGGAAACGCTTAACAATGTTAAAAACCAGCTTTAAGTTGCAGTTAACAAGTTTGTCCCTGGCATAAACATCACCAGCTTTTGCTTTCTTAAGCAACTCCTTCATTTCTTTGTCTTTTAGCAACGGAAAGCGGGGCAGGTTCATCTCAACCAACCTGCTGCTCATTCTTCCATCTCCCGACTATTGATCCGAACTGGCTCTGGCTATTCTGGTCCCAACGCTCTTGCTCATTATTACTTTTGTGCCCTGACCGGGTGATGATTCGACCCGGAAATTCTCCATAAAAGATTTCATAAACACAAATCCCAGGCCCAGGCGTTCGGCATCGGTTGAAAAAGCAGGCTGGAGAGCCTTGTTTATATCTTCAATGCCCTTACCATCGTCTTCTATCCTGATCTCCAGAGCATCTGTGGTCAAATTAGCATAGATCCTGACAAAACGGTCCGGAATACTTTCGTACCCATGTATAATTGAATTACCTACCGCTTCTGATACGGCTACTTTTATTTCCTCCAGGTCCGCAAGCGTGAAGTCGAGCTGGGAGGCAAAAGCCGCCACCGCCACCCTGGCGAAGGCCACATTGGCCGGTAAGCTCAGAAACTCAAGTTTCATATGATTTATAAACTGCATTTTACCACCTTCCCTAGCCAATTTTCTCCAGCGCCTCGTTCTCGCTGCGAAATTCACACATTATGCGCAGGAGTCCGGAAAGATCAAACACCTTCCGAACCTGGGGCTGCAGGGAAACTATAAACACCTTTCCCCCATTTTTAGATATGCGCTTATATCGTCCCAGCAGTACTCCTAATCCAGAACTGTCAACGAAAGACACTCTTGCCATGTTGAAAACCAGGTTTCTCGCCTGCCCCCTGTCAAGAGTCTCGTCCAGGGTTCTTCTGAAGCGGTCGGCTACTCCCAGATCCAGTTCTCCGCTGGGCCGGACCACAAGGGTGTCCTTATTTACTTCAACATCTAAAAGCACAATAGCCCCCCTTTCTTTTCAGTTAATTGAAGAAACCCTTTTGCTAAATCTTACCAAATATATTTTAAAAAGGCAAGTGCGACTAAGAGGTACTTTTAGGTTGGGTTATATAAATGAGCTCTTTTCTCCCGTGTGAAAAAGCGCCAGCCTGTGCATTGCTCTTGTACAGGCAATGTACAACAATTTTCTGTCGAATTCGGTCGAGTAATTCTCACTGGAAACATCATGCACCAGTACCACATCGAATTCTAATCCCTTGGCCATATAGGACGGAATAACCATTATTCCTTTTTCTATTTCTTCATCCGGTGAATCGACTAGCTTGATATCAATAGAATCTTTAATGCTTTCATAAAGCTTGCGCGCATCCCAAGCGGTTTTAGAAATCACAGCTATGGAATCGTACCCTTGTTTAAGATATTTACCAGCATCTTCCACTATAACGTCTTCAAGTTCCGCCGGGGTTTCTCTAAAAACAACAACCGGTTTGTCTTCGTGTCTCTCAAAGGAAATAAAGTCAGATTTTTTACCTAAAATATTCTGTGTAAAAGCATTTATCTCGTAAGAAGACCTGTAGCTTTTATTAAGGGAGAATTTTACCGTTTTTCTTTTATCGAATATATTAGTTATGTCAGCATATATTGATGACCGCTCCTTACTTTCAATGGCCTGGTTGATATCCCCCAACACCGTATATTTAGCGTTTCCAAACAGCAGCTTGAAAACCTCGTATTGCACCGGGCCATAATCCTGTGCTTCATCTATGACAACCTGCTCGACAGCGGGAAACGAACTTGCTCCTTCAATCTTAAGCTTAAGATACAGGATCGGAGCGCCATCCTCGTAAGCAGCGATACCCCTATTCAGCATCTCCCTGGTCATTGTGATTATTTTTGCTATGTCCGCTGGAACCTTCAGACCACCGGCCAGTTTTAATAAAAGTCCTGGCACGTTGAAAAGTTCCTTGTACAACTGCAGATAATCAACATTCGTAAACTTGCGCAGCCTCTCCAGGAAAACTCTGGATTTCTTTATTGAGAGCAGCCGGCTAAAGGATTTGATTTCAAAATCATGACCTTCGCTATTCTGAACTATTTTTTCAATTCTGCCCAGTCTGTTCTTTTGTAAAGGATGTATTTTTTTTAAGATAATATTCTCCATCCTTTTAAGTCTTTTAGCCATGGGCATGTCAATTTTGTTATTCAAAAATCTGTTTTTGAGCTGCTGCTTTGTATCCACGATTTTGCCGTCGTAATATATATCATCAAAGATGATCATGTTTCTTTCGCAGTGCCTGATCAGCCTGTCGAGAATATCTTTAAATACCGTGGAGCTTTTAAAATCAATACATTGTCTTTTTAAATTTGCCTCTGCCATGTTTTGGGAAGCGATTAAATACTCCAGCTGATTGTGCCTGGTTTCGATTTTTAACCGGTTTTTCATGAGTTTTGAGACGATATCACCGAAGGTTGTCTGCTGCACGTTTTCTTCACCCAGTTCAGGCAGAACACTCGAAATATATTTATTGAAAATGGCATTGGGTGAAATGATTATAATTTCACTGGAACTTATTTTTTTGTTCAAGCCTTCATAAAGCAGGAAAGCAATCCGATGCAGGGCTACAGAAGTTTTTCCGCTTCCCGCGACCCCCTGCACAATCAGAAGTTCATTTTCGTAATCCCTGATGATTAAATCCTGTTCCTTTTGAATAGTCTCAACAATATTTCTCATCTTTGCAGTTGAGTTGCGGATTAAGACTTCCTGTAATATTTCGTCATTGATATTTACATTGCAGTCAAAGAAGTATTTTAAACTTGAATTATGGATCTTATATTGCCTTTTCAAAACCACTTCGCCCGAAATTTTCGCTTCAGGCGCTGTGTAATAAGCTTTTCCAAGTTCAAAACGGTAGAATATGCTTGAGATAGGGGCGCGCCAGTCGTAGACAAAGATCCTGTTTGTTTTTGCGTCTGCTACGTTGGAAAGTCCTACATATATTTTTTCCTGATCAATTGAATCTTCATAGATAAAATCAAATCTGCCGAAATACGGACTATTCAATACTTTTGTGTATTTTTCAATTTTCTTATGAAGATATTCATAATTTGCAGTTTGAATATTAACTTCTGCAAGATACTGATTAATTTCTGTGAGCCTTGTAAAATCATTTGTAAAATGGACTGTGTTCTCCCACATATCTTTACGTAAATCTATAAGTTTCTTCTTCATATCTGGCAATAATCCAATTTCTTTTTCTAATTCCTTCCTGATATATGCCAGTGTTTTCTCAAGATACTCCGTCTCTTCCCGCAATTTATGATCATAGTCCACAATAAATCACACTCCATTTTTCTCTTGACATAATATTTTGTTTGTGATACAATAATTATATATAATTAATATTAATATGTTGATATGTGTGCATCTCTTTATTATATTAAAAAAAGATATCCAAGTAAATGCTTGAATATCTTTTTTTGTTTTAAAATATTTACAGTTATCCTTTTTTAAGATTTATATTTTAATACACGCTGTCAATTACTCTCCTCATCTGCTGCATAATTGACGCTTTCGGCACATCTGCCCCCGCTACCAATTTCACCCTCAGGCTCTCCTGCCCGTTCCTGGTAATAACATATGATCCTATCTCCTGCCCCTTCTTTACCGGTGCGCTGATATAATTTGGCAGTTCTACCCTGGACTCAATACCTTTATCCTCTCCTTTAGGTACCACCACGCCTACTCTATCCGTGGTCAGCGCCTCTACGCTGGCGGACTGGCCTTTGCTAACCCTGACCGTGCCGGCAATAGCACCCTGCTCGGCGAAGTTTACCGCCTTATACCTGGCGAACCCGTAATCAAGCAGCTTGGTCGACTCCCTGAAGTGACTCTTGGGCTCCACAGTACCCAGCACTGTGCAGACCAATCTCATCCCGTTCCTCTCGGCAGATGAGGCCAGGCAGTAGTTGGCTGCTTCGGTCCAGCCGGTCTTCCCTGCGTCGGCGCCGTCATACCACCAGAGCATCTTGTTTGTATTCCAAAGCTTAAAGGAGCCTCCCCGCAGGTCATATTCTTTTGTGGCGGTAATCTGCCGGAAAAGCTGGCTCTTCAAACCTTCCTTCAGAATTACAGCCAGATCGTAGGCGCTGGTGTAATGGTCTTCCGCTGTAAGCCCGTGACAATTTACAAAATGTGTGTTTACCAGGCCCAGCGACGCGGCTTTATCATTCATATCCTGGACAAAGGCTTCCTCACTGCCCGCGATATGCTCCGCGATAGCCACACTGGCGTCATTGGCGGACTGCAAGCCTACGGCCAGAAGCATCTCCCACAGGCTCATTTCCTCACCAGGCTCGAGATAAATCTGTGAACCGCCCATTTCCCAAGCGTTTTCACTTGTCACAACTTTATCGGTGAGTTTAAACTTCCCCTGATCCACCGCCTCTGTGGCCAAAAGAAGGGTCATCAGTTTCGTTACGCTGGCCATGGGCAGCTGTTTGTGCGGCTCTTTTTCATAAATAATTTTATTAGACACGGGTTCCAGTACTACCGCCGCCTGTGCGGTGGTTTCCATAACAGCTGGCACATTGTCCTTTGTTTTCTTGACCTTGTCAGCTTCCGGCGCGGCCCAGACCGTTTGCGCCAGGGTAAAACTAAAAATTATCAGCGCCAACAAAACGCATCCAAATCTTTTCCTGCCCAACACAAAATTCCCCCTCTTCATCTTTGTCGTTTTTTATTATGTTTTTAGGGGAGTAAAGTTATACGCTTAGATCATCGAAACAGCAAAGGAGCCTTTACGGCTCCCATTAAAATATGTTCAAAGCATCAATAACAATTTGTATAAGATATCCAACGCTTCAATAGGCGCGCTACCCATATCCAGGTTTAAACAAATTGTTTGTAATAGCAAGTCATGAGATGCGAAAATAAACCTGAGCATTACATAAGAAGGAATGTTCAGTTGAATAGCACACTTTTGACGCTTACCCTTTTGGCAGGCATCAGGCTTGAGTACACAAAAAAAGGAAGCAAGAGAACCGTCCCCTTGCTTCCCCAGGGTCTTCTCCCCTTGTGTTTGCTTCTATGCGCAATCTGGTCATCAGCTTGCTGCGCTTGAATGGTGTGAAAAATATTGCTTCGGGTCTGCGTAATCTTGCCTGGAATGTTGAACGCACACTGGATTTGATTGGTGTTTAGTATATGGCCAATACCTTTTTGAATGACTTTGACGGAGTCCTGCTTAATCATTAACTATATCTTTGTATTGTTCTGATAATTCCATACTATTCTCGTCACTTTTCATCGTCCTAAGCTTTACTAAAAGGAAAAATACAATTAGAATAGAAAAAAAGTTAATCCCCAACCTAAGTGAGCCTGGTGGGCCTATCCATCCTGTACTAAATATGGTGTTAATTCCATAATCTATTCTCGTGAAATAACTTGATTTATCATTAGAACCGAAGATAAAGTTAACGTAGGGTCCTGCATTAAAGGCATATACAAATCCACAAATAATAAAATATGGAATTTGAAGTATTTGAACTAATAATGACAGATAAATACCATTTCTGCTTTCGTCCCAAGTTTTTATACCAGCGGTAAATGATAAAACAAACAGTAGAAATCCTAGCATGAGCATATAAAGAGGTAGTTTATCAAATATTCCAGCAATAATGTATATTATTCCAATTGATCCAGCAATAGTTTCCATTATAGCAATTAAGCGAATTATTGATAGGTATTTCATGATTACACCTTAATTGTGCGTATTTTCAGCCATACTATATATCCCATTAAAATAAGTCCATTTTGAACTATCTCATTTGTTCTTTAACTAATTGATATATTTTATCCGCATCTTTTATATCGAAAAAGGTTGGTGCTGGTGTTCCGTATAATTTTTCAGGATAACCTAAAAATCCGAAACCTGTATTCTCAAGAATAAGATACATAAAAGGTGTATACCCAAATCTGATTGTACCAATTCCACTCAGAAGAACATTTTTCTCTATATGTGTAATGCTTTCTATGGGTTTTTCAGTAATATCATTCCATAATTTGTTTATTATAATAATCCTTTGATTTGTTACAGCATATAAAGTTCTCGTTTTATTAAAAGCCTTATATATAAATCGTCCTATCAGCAAATATACCCCGAATAATATTAAAATATAATCCACAGGAATATCTGCCTCAAACCAAGCCTTATATATTATAAATACATTAAATAAGACAGTCATAGGAATAAACCATACATCTTTTGGATCTAAAACTGCCTTTACTTCAGGTTTCCCCACCCATAAGACCTTTTCATCTTTGTTTAAGTATTTATTTAAAACAAATCCTTGTGAAATCACTTTTTACATCTCCATATATTAAGGTGACACATACACTTGACTAAATGAGGCAGGTAAACCAGCACTTATACCAATTTCACGATCTGAAGTAACTGTAAAAAAGCCAAATGATCCCGAAGCTGAACGGGTAGTCCAACCTCCTATTGGCATGCTAGAACAATCACCTATTACTACGCTTGCAGAACCACCTAAACCCGGGCCTACATATGGTTTAACACCATCCTTACTAATATATACCCCTTTTGAGTTACCAGGAATAGTTAAATCGAGTTTTAAGTAATTGTTGCTAATGCCACCTGGTTTATATGTTCCACCATACCACCCCGCTGCAGTTACAGCAGCCGCCCTGATTTGTAAAGCTGCGTTGTGAGCTGATTCACGTTCGTCATCGGACGTAGCATTTTTCCATTGTTCTTGATATCCTTTAATTGCATTGTAAGCAGCATCACTTAGAATCCCTTGGTCATGCATACTGTCATCATCTGAACCAATTTCAAAATCATTCCCATTTGGGTCAGTCCTATTTATAGGATTATTCCCACAATACGTGTACAAGTTCAGCGTCTGAGGATTAGAATGACTT
>CAZIYV010000041.1:19044-24017 GCA_964543575.1 uncultured Pelotomaculum sp. | reverse complement strand
AACGGACTACCCGGCTGACCACCTTTTCACCGCCTATACTGGTTATTACCTCTTTTAAAACCGGGTTGGCCATTTCTTTCAGCGCCTGCACCAGGTTCTCTTCGTCAAACTGGCCGTTCCATACACCTTTCGGTGACGGCATGCATTTCAAGTCTATAACTTCAGGGAAACCGTCAATTGTTTTGACTTCCGCCACCTTGATCTGGTGGACTCCGATATCAATGCCGATGAAATGATTTTTTTTGGGCAGCAGACTTTTTAAAAGATTTTTCATAAATATCGCCTATTCGCTCCATTTAGTTACTTTTATAAAACATGTGGTCCAGTTAAGAAGCTCCTTGAATTTATCGCACATGTTCTGGTCATACACAACGGTTAGCCGGCTGCCCTGCCCCGCCAGCCCGGGTGATAAAATACAGCCTTGCAGGGTGGTCCCTCCGGCAAAATCAACTTTTGTTCCCGCGTAGATGATGGCGTCTATTTCCTGGTCAGCAGTGTCAGAACTTACAGTCCCAGCAGCCAGGATGGCCAGGCAGTCGTTGTCGCTGTTTTTTCTAAACCCGCCCAGCGAGACACTGCCGTTGATCACAATGATAGCGTTCCCGCTGTATGTACCAGAGATGGTCTGGTCACCCTCCAGATAGTAAATTCCACTCAGAAAATCCCTGTTGGAATCATTGCTGGAAGGAAGTCGATCATAACCAGCGTTTTCTTGGTACCAGTTTAATCTGCTGGAGCTGAGCAGACCGGGAAAATCCGATACAGCCGGTATTTTTGAAGTAAGCTCCGCAGTGGATAGGATAACAGTAATATCACTAACTTCAGGCGGCGCTTTACCGGTATTATCCACATATACGTGCCCCACGATTAAAGGCGTGCTGTCGCCGGTAAACTCCAAGCCGCCTAACGCAAAGATATCTCCATTAATTGAAGTGGTGTTTTCCTCAGCAGACTCAAGAGTAAGTTTGCCACGGCAGTATATATTCCCTGCTGCATGTGAGCCTTTTAAAAAAATTGTATCCCCGTCAGAAAAACACATGTCGGCAGCAAAATCAAAAACATGACCGCAGGGGGTGTTGCCGTTTTTCAACCATATTCCTCTCAAGTAGTTTTCGGCATAAACGTTCTCAATATTTACATCCACTTTGAGTTTTTTTAAGCTGCCCAGGTATTTGCCCCATGATTCTATGTTTACAGTGGTAACTCCAGCATTTTCAATGGTTTTTTTGACGTTGATTTTCTCAAAAACACCGTCCGCATAGCTTTTGTTGCCTTCCAGATTATTGGCAATAAAATCATATTCATAGCCGGCTGTTAAGTCTTTCATCCAGATGGGGCCTTTTTTTAACTCCGCCAGAACTTTTTCAACCCCGGCTTCGGCTATGTAGTAAGCCTTGGCTTGATTCACCTCGAGCGCTGCTGTTTTTCTGGTGTTTGTACTGAGGTTTAGCGCTATGGAACCTAAAAAAAAGAGCAAAGCTACCATTAATAAAACGATAACGCTGCTCTGACCAGTTTGCTCGCGTCTACCCGCAAAACACTTCATTAACCTGTCACTCTCAGCTGCACTTTAGTGCTCATTTCAATAACACCGCTGTTTTCTTTTTCACCCTTTACCTTTATCGATACAGTTCTGTCATCCGGCGCATATTTTAATTCTAAAAAAGTGATATGGCTGGCTATGGGCAAATAGACGCCTCCTATACTCTCTTCAATTTCCCGGCCGGACGCGTCGTACCTGTAACCATAAACATCATTTCCGGCCGCAGGCGTGATTGCTATTTTGGGCGGGTTGTCCGCGACAGAGCAAATACTATTAGCCTCTCTGATATTCCTGCTCATCCTGACCAGCGCAATGCGCAGGTTTTCCTCAACTTCCACTTTGTTGTTGACTTTGACATAGAAAGCGAAGCCGTTGCTCTGAAGAAACAAGACAGCGGAAAAAATGAAGCAGAAAATGGTCATGGATATTATGGTTTCAACCAGGGTGAAACCTTCTCTGCCTGACACTACACTCACCTCATTAACTTTTCTGTTGTTAAGGAGATTTCTTTTAACTGGTCATTGACCTGGTAATAGACTGTTGCCCGCACCGTCTTGAGGTTAATGGCGCCGGGCGCCAGGCTGATTTTGAAATCAAACCTTTGATCAAAGCCCTCCAAGAGCAAATAAGTAGATTCATTGATTACCGGAAGCGGCGTAGTCCAGGACTGATCCACAGTCGCGGTATGACTGCCGCCGTCATAACCGTTAATAGTTCTAACCTGGCCGGAACCGCTGCCACCGGTAATGACGATGAAATGGTTATTATAAGCGTCATCCTCGCTGCTGGTCCTGTCTTCTAATATAATTATTTCCTCTTCAACACCCTGGACCAAACCGCTATGGTTGTCATTAACACTTTTTACACCTTCAATTATCTCCTGGGCAAAGTTTAAAGCAGTGACTTCCTGACGACCCAAGGCGGTCATTATGCCGCTGTGGCGAAAAAGGTTCAGCACAGGGAAAATAACCATTCCGATGATCATAAGACTCGTGAGCAATTCAATTAAGCTCATGCCCTTCTGGTTTCCAAGGTTGATAAGCATCAACTCGCTCTAAAATTTATGATGGCGGTATTTTGTCAGTCCTTACCCGCCCTGTTAGCGAAGCTACGATCACGTACCGGAAACTCCCGTTTTTATCCCGCAGGCTTAAATGACCGCCACTTTTAGGATTGCCCTTGGTATTGAATCTTAACTTATTGCTGTCAAAATTGGTAAAAACCAGATCTATGCAATGTGGCAGCTGAACTTTTTTATATGAGCCAACACCTTTTTGGATATAGTAAAGATCATTCTGACAGTCGAACAAAACAGTATATACCGCGTCCTGATTCATATTTAACTGCTGAGCCAGGCGGATATCCTCTGCCACAACGGCAGCGGCAGCATCCAGTTTCTGCCTGTTGGCGCCGGGAAACCCAAGCGTGAAGCCCAAAAAAATAACGGTAATGGAGAGGACCACAACCACCTCTGCCAGGGTATATCCACTACAGCTAATAACAACTTTGAAGGGTTCCATATACACCCTCGAAATAGACATATTTGAGTATTATTATATATTACATCAAATAATGGTAATAATCCTTCTTTTTACTGAAAATATTTCAATAATTTACTACAAATGTCTTTTCCAGGCGCGCCCCTAAAACAACAAAACCGCAGAAATTCCTGCGGTCAGACTATCCTGAAAAAAACATTCCGGGGTGCTTATATATGTAGGTGCGACTTTAGTCGTCAGAGGAATGGGGACACACCTCTGTTTCAGGTATTCCTTTGTTGACGAGGAATGTCCCCAGGTGCCTCAAACAAGTTGGGCGCTTACGCGCCGTGTTCGATTGAAATCGAACCTACATCGCTGATTTTCATTTTTTACTGGCGCCGCTCCTGTTGCATGAAATATTAGCGCAAATTATTTGGTGTAGTATATTGTATCGCCACTAAAGGAACTCAAGCTTCTTATATTCATCAGCAATACCTGGCTGGTAATGTCGTAATCCGAATCAAAGGAGCCATCGTTGCCATATACCGTAAAGCTTAAACCGGGTTTGCCGCTGATATCCACCTTACTGAAAGAAAGGTTGTCGATGTATTTCCCCACTACCCTGCTGGTTGTGCTGCCATTGTCATAAGTGTCGATAATCAGGCAGTTGCTGGAGGTGTCCCGTCTAATAGTATAATAAACCGTTGCCGGCGGCGTGGAAGTGCCGACACTGATAGCATGGCGGACTTCTCTGGTAATGATGCCGGCAACATAACGTGTGTTTTGCTGCACACTGAAACGTTTCTCTCCTTTCGCAACAGATTGCGCCCCTGTAACATAAAGAATGTAAAACAGGACCATGGCAAAACTCATAATACCCATGGCAATTATTGTTTCAAGCAGGGTTATTCCTCGCTGGTCTGATTTCATGTAAGACACACCTTATTGCGGAACTAATTTTGAACCGTAATGCTGCAGTTTGCAGTATAGCCGCCGTCCACGGTTGTAACGGTTATGGTACAGGAACCAGGCGTATTTTTGGCAGTCACAACACCGTTTTCGTCCACCGTGGCTATATTGGGGTTATCGCTGCTCCAGGTGACGCTCTTGTTGGCGGCGTTTGCCGGCAGAACGGTAGCTGTTAACGTTGTAGTTTTTTTCTTTTTGATAGATTTCGACGTCGGGCTGACGGTAACGCCTGTAACGTGCACACTCTCATTTACGGTTACTTCGCAAGTGCCAGTATAGCCACCGTCCACGGTGGTCACTGTTATAACCGCTGAACCCGCGGACACCGGCGCCACAGCAGCTGTTTGACCGCTGCCGGTAACGGTGGCGACTTGTGTATCACTGCTGGTCCAGGTGACATTCTTGTTTGTGGCGCTGCTGGGTGATACGGTTGCGGTCAGGCTGCCGGCGCTCCCCCCCTCAAGCAGGCTGAGCGTGCCGGGGGCAAGGCCTACCCCGGTTACAGCTATGGAGTTGACCGCACTCGCGGGTAAAAAAGAAGTCAGGTTTCCTGCAGTGGCTCTCAGCCCGGTTAAGCTTATCTGCACCGGGTTGCTGCCATCAGACTCCTTTAAGGTTATGGTCATGCTGTCTGAAGTGCCGGTGCTGCCCTGGGCTATATTGTTTTCCATGGAACTCTGGTCACTATAGTTGGTTGCGCTTTTTTGTCCGGAGCTGTTGATGCTCTTATAGTTATTTGCAAAAACGAGGGAAAATGATATTACTATAAAAGCCATGACGGACAGCGCGATAATAGTCTCCAGCAAGGACAAACCCGCCACGCCGGATAACGCTTTCTTGATGTGTTTGCATGCTGCCGGGAGCTTTTTCCGGTATTTCAAGGGTTTAACCTCACAATAGGAATTTTCAACATAAATATTCCTTTAACGCTACGACTGCCATATACCTTTCTGGTAGGCGCTCAGGACATCCCCTCCCCC
>CAZIYV010000041.1:0-19034 GCA_964543575.1 uncultured Pelotomaculum sp. | reverse complement strand
ACCTGAATCACTGCCTGACTTTAAATAAAATCTGCCCCGAATTTTTCCTTTTTCGTAGGGGTTCGGAAATTCCCCTCCCCCAACACTATAGGGGAAAGTATCGTTGTTCGAATCATCGTAAGTCACATAGCTGCCGCCGGACATATAAAAATTATTGCATATAATCGCGCCCTTTAAATGCCCACTGCCGCTGAAACTGACCGTCGCGTGCGGGGCGTAGAGGACTCGTACATTGGCGGAAGCGTCTCCCGAAACGTTTACTGCGCCTCCCCCGGTGATAATATGACCGGTGATGCCGCCGCTGTTAGTGATATTAACATCCGCCGTCTCCACGTATACCAGCCCGTTGAACTTGGTATCCCCACTGGGGTTTACGGCGCCGATACCCTTGTAATACATGGTGAGGCTGTTAGTGCTGCCGTTTTGATTAACCTTGCTGCCTGAAGTTAAGATAAAGCTGCTGCCCACATATAGTTTCAGACTGCCAGTTCCCACCAGGTTGATGAACCCTGACTCTATATTAAGGTTATCAACCCTGAGCACACTTTCGCCGCTGCCCACATCAATGGTCAGCGTGAAGTTGCTTACAATGTTGATGCTTGTATAGTGAGCGCCCGCGCTTATAGTAACGTCTTGATAAGGCCAGTTGCCCACCGTCAGTACCCCGTTTGATACAGGGCCTCCTTCTTCTGGCGCAGGCAGGTCGGGAAAAACGGGAAAGGCCGGCAGTCCGTAGGTCCTCTCCTCGCTAAGGTTTGAAACTGAGCCAGTTAAAAAAGTGCTTTGTGAGCCCCACGGAATGTGCACCGCGCCAGCCGGGTCACCCCCGGGCCCGATAAACAGGTCACCATAAACATGCGGATAGCCGGTCAGATACAGGCATTGCGCCTGGTTGGAGTTGGTGGCTATGTCTCCGCTGATGGTACCGTTATCCATATTAAAACCCAGGTTGCTGAAAATAGCCTCCGGGAATGATCCGCTGCTTGTGTACTGAGGAACCATGGACAGGCTCACTGTTTCTGTTATCTCGCGAGTCGGGGAATAGGTATTCACATAGCCCGTGGAAGAGATGGTCAGAGGTCCGTCCACCGTACCTGTCACGGTAGCTTCAAATGTTCCCTCGCCCAGACTGACCCTCGGATCGGTGGTTTTGTTAATTAGATTTTTCGCGCTTTGCGGATTGCTAATAATATATGAAGCAACAGCCTCAGCCCCTGACTGCGCTATATAGTGAGCCTGAATTTTTTTCATGTCCGTGGTGGACATCTTATTTTCAGAAAGACTGTATTGAACAAGCGCTCCGCTCAGCATGACAAAAAAAACCATGATTATAAGAGCAAGAGGCAGGGCAAAACCTTTCTGGTTATTAATGCACATAAAGCCCGTCTCCTCACAGGTAGTTGACAAATTTACTTTGAGCTTTACTTTACCATGAGGCAAGCGAGAAGTTCACAGATAAATTAAAAACCACCCTTGATCTAAAACGGTTCATATCCTGCATTCCTTAACAAAAGGAAGCAATATGCTTTTAAACTCAAAGTGATATATTGCAGGGAGGAAGGGACAGCAGTCCATTCCTCCCTGTACTAACAGGCTCTAAACAGAATTTGTTTCTATGGTTCTTGTGGTAAGCCGATTGATGGGAGTGAATTAGAGGACCCGGCGCTGCCATTGCCAAATACTGCTGTAATAGCGCCATCTTGACCTTGCACAGTATTCTCCCCGGTTCTGATATAGTATTCTGTGCCGTCGGTTGAGTGATACCTGTAAAACTGAACTGTTGCAGTGCCCCAGGGATCTGCCATATTAAGAGTACCGTCCGCACCGGCAGTCCCGGCTGCTTCAAGGACTCTTTGTCCTGCTACTGCTGTGACAGCGGCGGGTGTTCCTGTTACAACCAAACCGGCATTCAACATTTCACTTGTTAGAATAGCCTCTGTAGCACCAAAAGGATATGCGCCGTTTTCCGCGTAATAAGAATCCAGTGACGCCTGCATGGTGGTGATTTGGGCTTTGGCTTTGGTCACCCTGGAGTTTTCAATATAACCCAGGTAAAACCTTATACCTCCGGCAATAAGCACGGCCACGATGATCAGCACGACCATCATCTCAACCATGGTAAAGCCTTCCTCTTTACGCAAAAGCTTTTTGAACATTTTTTCTCCTCCTTTGTTTAAATAGGAATAACTTTTATTCTTTTATAAAACTTTGCATTACCTAACCTTTAATCATCACCTTCCTCTACCTGTCAAAAGTACAAATTTACTGGTCCTGAAAAAAAACGAGCCTCTTTTCTGTTAAAAGGGCTCGGAAAACAGAGTTTTTTCGGCAACCCGGCTGCCCTAGCGGTTTGACCCGCCGTAGGCCCGCAGCTTTGCGCCCTCTCCTTTCGAAGAGTTAGCCCTTTCGGAAAACACTTTGAAGTTTTAAGGTATCTTTATGTATGTGCCAGTAAAATTCTCAACATTTTGTGCGAATGAATTCGCACCTGCATTTTTAAGGCATGCCTGTGCCTCCCTGCAGGGCGTTGGCCATTCCGAACAAAGGCATGTAGATGGAAAGAGCGATGAATGCCACCATGATGCCCACCCCAGCGATCAGGAGAGGTTCAATAACACTGGAAAGCCTGCCCACCATCGTTTCCACTTCCTGCTCGTAGAATACAGCCAGCTTCTCAAGTAAGTTGTCCAGCGCGCCGGACTCCTCTCCGACAGAGATCAGGTTGATAGCCAGAGGCGGAAACATCTTTCCTCTCATCAAAACCGGGGCCATTCTTTCTCCCTCGCTGATCATCACCCTGGCCCCCCGTATTTCCCGGGCGAATAAAGTGTTGCCTGACACACTTTCCACAGTCTCAAGTGACTGCATCAGGGGTATGCCGCTTTTTAAAAGCGTGGCCAGCGTGCGGGCAAACCTGGCCACAATTGTTTTGTGCGTGAGTTTCCCGAAGATGGGCGCTTTTAAAGCCAGGTGGTCTAAAACTTTCCTGCCTCCGGGTGTGGCGCCAATCTGTTTAATCATGAAAAACACTGCCACTGCGGCCAGCAGGACCAGGTACCAGTATCCTTTAAACATATTGCTCAAGAAAATAACAATCCTGGTTGGCAGCGGCAGTTCCACACCCATGGAGTTAAAGATGTCCACGAAAACAGGCACTACGATCACCAACAGGGCAACCATACAGGCGAAAGACATCCCGGCGACAACCAGGGGGTAAGTCATAGCCGATTTTACTTTCTCTCTCAACTGGTGCTCCTTTTCAAAATGTATGGCCAGACGGCCCAGCGCCTGGTCAAGAGTGCCGCTCACCTCGCCTGACGCGATCATGCTGATAAATATTTCAGGCAGGTACTGCTTGTATTCCTTAAAGGCTTCGCTGAGACTTTTCCCTTTTTCAACCCCTACCGCCACTTCTTTTAAAATTTTGCCCATCCGTTTGCTTTCGGTCTGCTGGACAAGTATGTGCAGGCACTGCAAAAGGGGTATCCCGGCTTCATTCATGGTGGCAAACTGGCGGCAGAAGACTGATATTTCCTTAACTTTTACTTTTATGCCGAACAGTTTGTCCAGGTCCAGCTCAAAACCGCGGGCCGGTTTTATTTCAACTACAAAATAATTTTTCTCGCGCAGCAGGGCAACCGCCCCGCCCTGGCTGTCAGACTCAACCTTCCCATTGATCAGTGAGCCCGATAAATTTCTCGCTTTATAAGCAAAGACCTGAGGCATATCTTATCCTCCAAGGTTTTTGATCAGACTTTCAGGATCGAAGGCCCGGTTTAAAACCTCTTCCCTGCTGATCATTTTCTTCTTATAAAGATTCCGCAAAGACATATCAAGTGTCTGCATGCCCTGCTTGAGGCCGGTCTGCAGTTGCGAAGGGATCTGGAAGGTCTTGCCTTCCCGGATCAGGTTCCGTATGGCCGGGTTGGCCACCAGTATTTCCAAAGACACCACCCGGCCGGGCTTGTCGATTCTGGGAATAAGCTGCTGTGATATAATCCCTTCAATTGTATTGGCCAGCTGGATGCGTATCTGCTGCTGCTGGCTGGGCGGGAAGACATCAATCACCCGGTCAATTGTTTCAGCCGCGCTGGAAGTGTGCAGGGTGGCCAGTACCAGGTGCCCGGTTTCAGCGGCGGTTATGGCTATTGAAATTGTTTCCAGATCACGCATTTCCCCCACCAGGATCACATCCGGGTCCTCGCGCAGGGCTGCCCTTAAAGAGGCGGCGAAAGATTTCGTATCCTGACCGATCTCACGCTGGTTGATAATGGAACGGTTGTGTTTGTGCAGGTATTCTATAGGGTCCTCCAGGGTTAGAATATGCATCCTTCTTTCTTTGTTCACCAGATCAATCATCGCCGCCAGGGTGGTCGACTTGCCGCTGCCGGTCGGACCTGTTACCAGTACCAGCCCGTTGGGCCTTCTGGACAGGTAAGCCATTATTTCCGGCAGCCCCAGTTCCTGGAAGGTAGGGATGCGAGTGCTCAGCAGCCGCATTGCCAGGGCGGTGCTGTTTCTCTGCTTAAACACATTTACCCGCACTCTGGTTGTACCCGGCACAGCGTAAGAAAAATCAAGCTCTCCTCTTTCCTTGAATTTTTCCAGCTGGCTCTGGTTCATAACCTGCCGTGCCATTTCTTCAGTATCCTGTGGAGTCAGAGCTTTTATCTCTTCAACCCGCAGCAGGCTTAGTTTTCCATTGAGCTCCAACGCGTCAAGCGGGTAAAGGAGCCCGTGCAGCCTGTACACCGGGGGCCTGCCCACAGTGATATGAATGTCTGAGGCGCCAAGCGCGGCTGCCTGAGTTACGATATCTATAATCCTCATAAATTATTTACCAACAACAACAGTTCTTTTTAATTCAATATCGTCATATTTTTTCTTCTCTAAAGGCCACCCGCATAATTTCTTTTATAGTAGTGAGACCGCTCAGAGCTTTTTTAATCCCATCCTCTTTCAGAGTGATCATACCGTTGCTGATAGCCGCATCTCTCAGCTCTTCGGTTGTGGCGCTGTTTAAAACAATACTCTGCAGGGAAGGCAGCATGGTCATAACTTCGTAAATCGCGATGCGGCCCCTGTAACCGGTGAAATTACATTTTTCACAGCCGGCGCCGGAGTATAAGACGGTGCCGGCGTCCAGCCCTGCGAACGCGATTTCACTTTCCTCTGGAACGCATTCCTGCTTGCAGCCCTCACATATGCGGCGCACCAGGCGCTGGGCGACCACTCCCAGAAGCGAGGAAGCGACCATGAATGGCGCCATGCCCATATCAATGAGCCTGGTTACCGCCCCGGGCGCGTCGTTGGTGTGCAGGGTCGAGAGCACCAGGTGGCCTGTAATGGCCGCCTGTACCGCTATTTCGGCAGTCTCATGGTCTCTTATCTCACCGATCATGATGATATCAGGGTCCTGCCGCAGGATGGAGCGCAGGTAACTGGCAAAGGTAATTCCCGCCTTCACATTCACCTGGGCCTGGTTAATACCGTCCAGCATATATTCAACCGGGTCTTCCACGGTTATAATGTTTTGATCTATGGTGTTAATTGAATTTAAAGCGGTATAAAGAGTAGTGGTTTTGCCGCTGCCGGTTGGGCCTGTGACCAGCAGCATGCCGTACGAATTCTTGATAAAAGCTGAAAACCGTTCAAGATTGTACTCCGAAAGACCAAGCTTTTCCAGAGTGTAATTCTTGATACTCTCTTTGTAGAGGATCCGGATGACCACTTTCTCACCATATACGGTCGGCATGGTGGATATTCTCAAGTCAAGGTCATGGCCCGGCAGCTTAAGCGGTATGCGGCCGTCCTGGGGTGTGCGCCGCTCGGCGATATCCAAATTTGACATCACTTTTATACGTGAAACAATGGCAAAAATCATCTTACGGGGCAGTTTCATTACCTCACGCAGAATACCGTCAACCCGGTAACGAATCCTGATCCCCTGCTTAAAAGGCTCGATATGAATATCGCTGGCTTCCTCATTGATCGCCCTGGTTATTAATGAGTTAACCAGGCGGATAACCGGCGCCTCATCAATAATTACATCTTCTTTTATTTCATCCTGGTCCGCGATCTCCGGCTCGATGCCAAGTTCCTGCATGGCCTTTTCTATTTCCGGGATGCCGAAATATTTTTCTATGAGTTTATTTATATCTTTTTCGCTGGCAGCCAGGGGCTCTATGTCAAACCCTGTGAGCAGTCTCAGATCATCAATGGCCAGGATGTTCAAAGGATCGGCCATGGCCACGTAAAAGCGGTTTCCCGTTTTCTTTACAGGAAACAACTTATATCTTCTCACCAACTGCTCCGGCACCAGGCCAATAAGTTCCTTATCAATTTTATCCGTTGGCGCCAGTTCCTCGATTCCCAACACCCTGGTCAACTCTTCCTCGCTGATCATACCCATCTTAACCAGGATGTGGCCCAGCAGGCCCCCTCGCCGGGACTGCACGAGCAGGGCTTCACCAAGTTGGTCGTTGTTAATAAGTCCTTTCTCGAGGAGCCTGACACCCAGCATTTTTCTTTTACCAGCAGACATATTCCACCTCAAAATTTATATATAGTTTTTTGGTATACACTTTCTTGATCAAAACCAAACTTTGTTCAAATACCACATCAGGATTTCCTCGCCGCGCCAGATTGCCACCAGCGTCCCGGCACACAAAAACGGTCCAAAGGGGATGGCGTCCTTACGGCCTTTGATCCTGGTAAGCAGTAAAACTATCCCAACCAGACCGGCCAGCATACAGCCCAGGAAAACCGCGAACAATCCATTCGGCCAACCTAAAAACAAGCCGATCACAGCTGCGAACTTGATATCACCACCGCCCATGCCGCCCTTGCTCACCAGGGCAATTAACAGCAAAAAAGCAGCTGCTGAGGTTAGCCCCAACAGGGAGGAAACCAGGGTCAGATCGCGGGTAAAAACATTCAGGACCACCCCGCCGGCCAAAGCAAAAACTGTTACCTTGTCCGGTATGATATAATGCCGCAGGTCTATGAAGGTGACTATGATCAAAACCGGGATCAGGAAAAGAGCTTTATAGAGCAGGACAGTATGTCCAAAGCGCAAATATACCGCCGCAAAGAGCAGGCCGGTAAGAAGTTCGATGAAGGGATACAGGGGACTGATCTTATTGCCGCAAAAGCGGCAGCGGCCTTTGAGCAGAATGTAGCTAAACAAAGGAATTAAATCCCGCGCCGCGATCCTTTGGCTGCAGCCGGGACAGTGAGAGGGCGGAAAATTCACCGACTCACCCCTTGGTATTCTGTAGATACAGACATTAAGAAAGCTGCCTATAACCAGACCAAAAACGAAAAACACATAGGGCAAAAAATCTGTTATAACCATTTCTTTTACCTTTATAGAAAGCCGTTAATAAATGTGTGCGGAAATAAAAAATCTGGAGGGACAGGAATTTCAAGGTTATATTACCACTCCTGGGACCTGCCGTCCAGATAATAATTAAAAATAGTTCTAGGACCTCATCTCAATTGCCTTTCTTACGAGTTCTCCGGTAACACCGGTTATAATACTCACCCGACCGATCTCCTCCGGCAGAACCATGGTCAGCCGGCCATCAAGAGACTTTTTATCACGTCGCATGACAGCCAGGACGTCATCCGGGGCAATATCCGCCGGCACGACTACGGGCAGCCCAACTCTTTTTATCAGAGAAATGATGCGGCTCACCTCTTTTTCCGGCAGCATCCCCATGTTTGAAGCTATGCGGGCGGCCACAGCCATGCCCATACCAACTGCTTCACCATGCGAAAACACCCTGTATCCGGTCAAGGCCTCAACCGCGTGTCCCACGGTGTGCCCGTAATTTAAAACAGCGCGCAGGCCCTGTTCTGTTTCATCCGCCTCCACCACTCCCGCTTTAACCCGGCACGAGGTTTCCACAGCATGTTCCAGCGCATCCGCGCGCAGGCTCAGCAACTGGTCCAGTCGCTCTTCCAGCCATGTGAAAAATTCCCCATCAGAAATTACTCCGTATTTGATAATTTCAGCCATACCCGATTTGATTTCCCTGGCGGGCAGGGTTTTAAGTGTTTCCAGATCAGCCAGTACCAGTCCCGGCTGGTAAAAAGCGCCGATAATGTTTTTGCCTCTGGGGTGGTTTACAGCCACCTTGCCCCCCACGCTGCTGTCCACCTGAGCCAACAAAGTGGTAGGGACCTGAATGAAAGGCACGCCCCGCATGTAGGTGGCGGCTAAAAAACCGGCCAGGTCACCCACCACTCCGCCGCCAAGGGCGATAACCGGGCACCGCCGGTCCAGTTCACCGGTAAAGGCCAGATCGTAAAGCCCTGCAGCTTCGCCCAGGGTCTTGTATTCCTCGCCATCCCCGATTTCTCCGTTAATAACCTCAAATCCGTTTCTCACCAGGCTGTTCTTAACAATTTCGCCATATCTCTGATAAACCGCCGGGTTGGAAACCAACAGCGCTTTTTTGCCATAATTGGACTCTTTCAACAAACCACCCAGTCCGTCTAAAATCCCACTGCCAATATAGATGGGATAACTGCGCGGACCCAGATTGACAGGTACCGTGATCATTTCATATCTTCCCTTCCCGACAGGTACAGGAGGATCTGCTCCACCGCTCCGTCAAGACTGCAAACACCGGTATCCACGAAAAAATCCGCCACATCGTAGATACCTTTCCTCTCTTCTAAAAGCTTTTCTATCCTTTGTTTGAGATCTCCCTTCAAAACCAAAGGGCGGGTTTTCTTGTTTGCCAACCTGCCGCAGAGCACTTCAGGGGAAGCGGTTAGAGTGATTAACACACCTTTTTCTTTGAGCAGCCGGACATTTTCCGGATCTAAGGCCATTCCTCCGCCAGTGGAAATTACCAGACCCTCCCTGCCGGCAAGTCTTTTCACCAGCAGTTTTTCCTCGGAGCGAAACCTTATCACCCCATGCCTGGCAAATATTTGAGATATTGTTTTTCCGGTAACTGCTTCAATTTCCGCGTCGGTATCTATAAAATCACGCCCCAGACGTTGAGCCAGCCGGCGCCCGATGGATGTCTTGCCGGTGCCCATAAAACCGATCAAAACAATACTTTTCACGTCACCTACACCTGCCTCAAATAGGTAAGGTAATGATTCCAGTTTTCCTTTAATTCAGCCAGGCTGTCGCCGCAGCACTTTTCCAGACAGGCCCGTGCTATCTCCCAGGCTACAACAGACTCGCCTATGACGCAGGCCGCGGGAACCGCGCACACATCAGACCGCTCTATTGCCGCCCTGGAAATTGTTTTGTCAATCAGATCCACGCTCTGCAGAGGCTGGTATAATGTTGGGATAGGCTTCACAGCGGCACGCAGTACAATAACCTCCCCATTGGTCATGCCGCCCTCAATACCGCCCGCCCGGTTAGTCGCCCGGTAAAAGCCTCTGTCTTTCCGGTAAAATATTTCATCCTGAAATTGGGAGCCCATCAGCGCCGCGCCAGTAAACCCCGCGCCCACTTCAACACCTTTTACGGTTTGGATGCTCATCAGCGCCGCCGCCAGGCTGGCGTCGATTTTCCGGTCCCAGTGCACGTAGCTTCCCAGTCCTGCCGGCACGCCCTGGACCCTGACCTCGAAAACACCGCCCAGGGTGTCACCGTTTTGTCTCGCTTGTTCAATTCTATCAATAATCTGGCGCTCTGCCACCGGATCGGCGCAGAGAACCTGAGAAGATGCAAGCTGTTTTTTCATTTCCTCTGGCGCGTTTTTGCCGGTATCAGCGTTTATACCACCGATCTGAAGCACCTGTCCGGTTATTTCTATGCCCAGTTCCTCTAATAGTTTCCTGGCTGTACTGCCTACCGCCACCCTCGCAGCAGTCTCACGCGCGCTGGAACGTTCCAGGACGTTGCGGATATCTTTGTGCCGGTATTTCAACGCGCCCGCCAGGTCAGCATGTCCGGGCCGCGGCCTTGTAACCACTTTTTCTTCCAGCAGGGCTTCCTGGTCTGGCGACATGATCTGAGACCAGTTGGACCAGTCTTTGTTTCTTATGTACAGGGTTAGCGGGCTGCCCAGCGTTATGCCGCCCCGCACCCCGGACAAGAATTCTGCTTTATCGCTTTCTATGTTCATCCTGGCGCCGCGGCCATAACCACCCTGGCGCCTTTTAAGCTGCCTGTTGACATAATCAGCGGTCAGTGCGAGACCGGACGGTAAGCCTTCAACGATGGCAATAAGAGCGGGACCATGTGATTCACCCGCTGTAAGGTATCTTAACAAACTCTTATTCCTCCGTAAGTTATTTGTTCAGTATTAGTATTTTTATTCTGTCTTCTGTCTCCTGAATTCTGTATTCTTAATCAGTATTTCCCTCATCACTTCCAGAGGAGCGGCAACGCCGGTCCACAGCTCAAAAGAAAGCGCCCCCTGGTGCAAGAGCATCCCCAACCCACTGACAGCAGTGGCCCCGGCCTGGCTGGCTTTCTTTAAAAACATTGTCTCCAGTGGATTATATACCAGATCACAGACCACCTTGCCCGGCTTAAACAGGTCGTAGGGCAGAGGAATCGCTTCAGATTCGTTGGGGTGCATACCCAGACGAGTGGCCTGTACTACCAGATCCGCTCCTGACAGCGCTTCTCTCAGCAGAGCGCTGCCTTCCTGGTCAGGCCAAGGTATCACTTCCACAGGCAGCCCGGTTTTTTCAGTGATGAAGCGAGCCAGTTCCCCGGCCCGCTTTTCTGTCCGATTGGCCAGCGTCAGCCTCTTTATTCCGGCTAGAGCGGCATAAACTGCTACGGCCCTGGCCGCCCCGCCGGCTCCCAGGATCAGGACATGCTTACCGGCAGGAACAAACCCTGCTTCCCCAAGAGAGCGCCAAAAGCCTTTTCCGTCAGTATTATGGCCATACAGTCGCCCTGAGTGATTGACAATGGTATTGACCGCACCGGTGAGCCTGGCTTCGTCAGAAAGCTGATCCAGCAGAGGCAGTACTGCCTCTTTGTGAGGAATGGTCACATTAACACCAACCAGCCCGAGCGCTTTTACAGCTTTTACCGCGGCCTCCACATGAACCGGCTCCACCGGGAAAGGCACATAAGCATAGTCAAGACCGGCCGCGCTAAAGGCTGCGTTTTGCATTTCCGGCGAAAAAGCATGACCTACCGAATAGCCTATTATGCCACAGATTTTTGTCCGCCCGTTAATCCCACTTGCCATGCAGAACCCCCGCTGACTTTTTTATCCTGGCCAGCACTATCTTCTCCAGGGGACGACCAATAAGCCTGGTTCCCAGGAATTCTTTTCCTCCCATCGGCACCACCAGGATAGTATACAAACCGATCAGGTTTCCCCCCAGGATATCTGTGAATATTTGGTCGCCTACCAGGGCAGTCTCATTCGGTTTGGTGTCCAGCATCTTCAGGGCACGGCGAAAAGGTCCCGCCAGCGGCTTAACCGCCCGGTATACAGCCGGCAGCGACATTTGAGCGGCTACAGCCCCAACCCTCTTCCGGGAATTATTGGAGACTATGCCCAGTTTGAATCCTTCCTCCCGCAACTCTGAGAGAAACTTCAATATCTCCGGGGTAAAAACAACCGAATCTCTTCGCACTATGGTGTTGTCCAGATCAAAAATTATACCTTTTAGGCCCAGTTCTCTAAGTAAACCGGTCTTGATCTCCAATATTGATGAAACATACATTTTAGGGTAAAGAAACTTTAGCAATTGGCTATCCTGACCTTATTTTTCTTTTTTTCAATCATTCTTGCTTTTTCCAGATCCAAAGGTGTGTTGACATTAAAAAACACCGTGTCAATATCAGCAACAGCTTTTAATATTGTTTCACTAACATAATTTACCCTTACACGGGGGTAAAAATCAACAACCTTATGTCTGTTGTTCTTCAATGCTTCTTCAATAGCAGGAATACAGCTCTTGCTGTAGACCGCAAAAAGGGGTTGGAGGTAATCCCCGTGTTGAGGCACAGTAACATCATAGCCTTCTGATTGCTCTACCATGATTCTTGCCAGGTCAGCGTTTATAAAGGGCATGTCACATGGCACAACCAGGCACCTCTGACTCTGCGACCTAATCAGCGTAGCGTGGATGCCGCTAAGAGGCCCCCCTCCTTTGATCAAGTCTGGAACTACTTTTAATCCCAGGCGCGTTCCAGTTTCCTCATCTCCCCCGCTGAGCAGGATCTCTTTAAATACTTTACTCATCTCCACAGCAGCACGCTCAATCATCGCATCCCGGCCAACAGTCAAAAAAGCTTTATCTGTGCCCATTCGCCTGCTTTTCCCTCCTGCCAGGATAACTCCGGTTGCCTGAATCATCACCTTTACCCCTTCCTGAAGGCGCCTTCTTCAATTATTACATGCCGCTTATAGTTCACTTTGTTACTAACTAAAATTTGCCCAAATTAGCTTAAAAGAATTATCTTCTCCGGAAGGCTAAAAAATCCTTTAAAAACATTCCAAATAGGACACGCACCAAAACACCCCCCGAGCATATTATTAATTGCACGCAAAATTTAGGGGGGATAGATTGATGCTGCCAGGTCTCTGGACCTTGACCTTGGTATCACTGGTGAACGGCCTCCTTTTGCTTGTCTCCTATATCGCAAACAACACATTCCCGCAGCCGCTGTCTGAGGAGGAAGAAGCAAAGTACTTAAGGCTTTTGAAACAGGGCGATGAAAGGGCGCGCAACGTCCTGACCGAGCGAAACCTGCGTCTGGTAGCGCATATCGTCAAGAAATTTGACAGCACTGGTGAAGATCCGGATGACCTGATTTCCATAGGCGCCATCGGTCTGATCAAAGCCATCAACACTTTCAATCCCAGCAAGGGAACCCGACTGGCCACCTATGCGGCAAGGTGCATTGAGAATGAGATTTTAATGCATTTACGTTTCATGAAAAAAGTAAGGGCGGAGGTATCACTTTACGACCCTATCGGAGTTGACAAGGAAGGCAACGAAATAACCTTGATTGATGTTTTGGGAACCCATCCTGAGGTAGTGTCCGAAATTGTAGAAAGCCGCTTTGAACAAAAGCGCCTTCAGGAAAAAGTGTGCCACCTGACACGCCGTGAAAAGAAGGTGCTGGAACTAAGGTTCGGCCTGCAGGATGGGGACCGTAAAACCCAGCGGGAAATAGCTCGGAGCCTCGGCATATCCCGCTCTTACGTCTCGCGCATTGAAAAAAGGGCAATAAGCAAGCTTGCCAAAGAATTTACCTTAGAAGGCTGCCAGTAACGGCAGCCTTCTGTTATACACAGCTCTATTATTAAGTAACTATACTTTAGTATGGTTAAACCTGTTCAACCTTGGACGATCTGTTGAATATAACAAAAAAAGTTGTTCCCTTGGGGCTGGTTTTGACTTTAATATCAGCGTTATGCCTGGCGGCAATACTGTAACAAACCGCAAGACCCAAGCCTGTTCCGTTCTCTCTAGTTGTAAAGAAAGGTGTGCCAATTTTTTCGAGCACATCGGACGCAATCCCGCAACCATGATCATGCACTGCTAAGACTACCTCATCTTGGTTCATAAATGTTCTTATGGTCAGTTGTCCGCCAATATCCATCGCTTCCAGACCGTTGCGAACCAGGTTCAAAACCAATTGACGTATCTCTTTTTCGTCTAGATGAATCTCAGTGACTTCATTCAGTTCAAAATTAACACTTTTTCTTTCATGGATGGCGCTTGCCTGAATCAAATGGGTAATTGCTTTTATGATGGTATTTAACCCCTGTTTCTTTAATATCAAGGGCTTGCTTCTGGCCAGGAAAAGAAATTCTTCAACGATAGAGTTGGCACGATGCAGTTCTTCAAGTATATAATCAAAATAAATACTATTTGGCGTAGCTATCGTTTCATTCTTCAAGATTTCTGTAAAACCAAGGATGTTTGTCATCGGGTTCCGGATCTCGTGAGCAATGGTAGCTGCCATTTCACCCACTAGATTCAACCGGTCCAGGCGGGCCATCTCTCTGTCAAATCTTCTGCGTTCTGTAATATCGTTTACAATACCAAGGATGCACTGCATACCGTTAATTTCAATGATTTCAGCTGAGAACAAACCATCACGAAGCTCACCTGATTCCTTTTTGAAGATAATTTCCTTGTTGCGAATACCATTGTTTTCACCAAGCTGTGATAATAATTTTTCTCGGTCACCCGGATTTAACCAAAAACCGACATCTGATATCTTCTGGCCAATAACATTTGTCCTGCTGCGGCCAACAGTATGCAAAAAAACGTCATTTACATCAATAATTACACCGTCAGCGAGTAAAGTGATAGACATTGGATAAGGACTGGCGCGAAAAGCCTTAGAAAAACGTTCCTCTGACAAGCGCAGTTCCTTCTCCGTTTGCTTGTGCTTGGTTATATCCCGAATGGATTCAATTGCTCCAATCAGGTTGCCTATTTCGTCAAAAAGTGGTGAAGCTGTGCCCCACAGGTAAGCCCCTTTCCTATCGTATAAGAGAGGGCAAAAAGTTTCAGCAAAAATACGATTACCTTTCTTTTCCACATGTTTATATAGGATTTCTTTTTTTCTATCTTCTCCAAAAATGAAATCAATCAAAGTTGGTCTTGGCACGCCATAAAAGGGGATAGCGTGCGCATAATCCCCCTTGCCGATGATATCTTTCTTATTTACTCCCGTCATTTCCTCCAAAGCAAGGTTCCAGGCGATTACCCTGCGGTCCTTATCTTTGACAAACGTGGCATCGGGAAGAAATTCCACTATTTCTAAATAATGGGGAAGATTCTGTTCCACATACATAACTACATAACACCCTCCTGAATGTTGTTTGTTGATGGTTAAGTTCAACAGGATAATCTTAATTCCTCTTTAATTGTCAATTAAAGGCACTTTTTGTTGAAAAACAACCATAAAGCTTTTCACCGGGTATGTCAAGTAAAACATCACGTGTTAAAGTGGTTTGCACAAATGCGGCAAGGCAGGCGCCTAAAATAAGATACTTGCCCATCTCAAAGAACTCGTCACAGGCGTTCCGGAGAGTGCTGATTAATTTGCCCGCAAAAGTGCTGCTCAAGTGGTTATGGTCATGCGAACAGCCGCAGTCACAATTACTGTGCGGTATAGTCCCTTTCAGTTCGCCGCTGTCAAAAATATAACTGACGAGAAGCCCTGCGGCCAACGAGACAAAGAAGGCCAGTCCCAGCCGGTAGCAGACCATTTTGGGGTTGGCGCTGAACGCGACCGCTGTAGATGAAGCGACTACAGGGTTGATAATGGGCGCCGCCAGCATAAAGGTGACAGCACTATAAAGTGGCACTCCTTTGCTGACCAGCCTGCGGGCCACAGGGACAATACCGCACTCACATACGGGGAAGATAATCCCCATCAGGCTGGCAAGCAATATTTTTGAATATTTGCTTCCGGGCAAAAACCTTTTTATTTGCTCTTCAGAAACAAAATTCTGCAGCAGAGCCGACACAAAAACTCCGATTAGAATGAATGGGATAGCCTCAATAATAATACTTAAAAAGATAGACTTGAAATTTAAAAACCCGGACCAGGTAATACTTAAATTACTTATACTGATCTTGTTGTTGATATGCATGGTTCTGGTTAAAAAACCTAATAAATGCCAGGCAATATAAGCAAAAGACAACAGGAAGCATAAAGAGAACACCGTCTTTTTTGGGTTAACAATCAATATGCGCAAGTCAATTCAACGCCTCTTCCAGAGTTTTAAGATTAGCCTCCATAATTTTTATATACGCGTCCAACTCCATCGGTCCGGTTACTACGGGATCCAGGATAAACACTTTGGCCCCGGTCTCATTGGCTATGGTCTCGGCAGCTTTCGTTGGATACTGAGGCTCGGCGAAGAGAGCTTTGATTTTTGCTTCCCGCACGGTCTCGATTGTCTCCGCAAGTTCCGCGGCGCTTGGCTCGGAACCCGGCTCCCTTTCAATCACAGTTGCGATATTGAGCTTAAACTCCCGGGCAAAATAGGGAAACGCCTCATGAAAAGTAATAATATCCCTGTTTTTAACACCATCCAGGGCCTGGTGCATCCTGGCCTGAAGTTCTTCCAGTTGGCCCACGTAAGCTGAAGTGTTGGCGCTGTACTGGGCGGCATGGTCCGGGTCAAGCGCGGCCAGCTGCAGCCCGATGTTCTTCGTCTGCTGAATATCATTGGAAACGCTCACCCAGACATGGGGGTTGTCTCCTTCTTCGCCTTCACCTTCTATGAGAGGTATGCCCTTACTCGCTTCAATAATTTTTAAATTAGGCAGTTGACTGACCACCTTGTCCATAAACGCCTCCATCCCGGCGCCGTTGATTATAAATACCTGGGCTTCACTAAGTGTTTTCAAGTCGTCGGGTATTAACTGGTAGTCGTGCAGACATCCCGTTGTCTCCTGAGTCATATTGACAACTTTTACACCTGGCACGTCTTTGGCAACATTTATGGCCGATATGTATATCGGGTAAAACGAAGTAACGATGGTGATGGTTTTACCGTCTGCTTTTTTCTCCGGCGCTGCGGGAGTTTGTCCACTACATGCTGATAGAAGAATTACCGTGCTTAGCAATAGAGCGGTTATTAAAAAAAAGGATACTGGTTTACGCATTTTTTACCCCTTTCTTTCATACATCCATTTCACTGAGCGTTATCCGTTTCTATTGACCTTTCCCTGCAAATCGAACAGTAACCAAAAAGCTCAAATGTATGCTCCCTGACTTCAAAATTTTTCTCTGCCGGAATGCTGTTATTACCCATTAATTTTAACGGGCAAAAGTTTATGGCTTCCGCGGAGCCACATGCCAAACAAATCATATGGTGCTGGTGATCACCTCCCGGATTTAATTCATACCTGCTTTTACCGTCCTGAAAGTTTACCCTGTCGATAATTTTAAGATTCAATAGAACGCCCAGATTGCGATAAACCGTATCCAGGCTGATATTTTGATACTTATCTTGAACTTTCAGGTAAACCTCTTCAGCACTTAATGGAAGCTTGCTGGCTTTGAACAGGAACACATTTAAAATCTCCTGCCGCTGCGGCGTTATTTTATAACCATTTTCACGCAGTCGCTTTAATAAATCTTCATTCACTGGTTTTCCCCCTAAATAATATATATTCTTATTTACTAGTTATTATTACTTATATCAGAACAATATTTTTTTGGCAAGTCCAAATGGCAGATATCACCAGCTTTTTTATAATTAAGATTATTCTTTTAAGAATGTTGATAGAAACTAAAAAGCAAATACCGCAATAAGTCATGGCAGTAAAAAAAACCCGAAAAGGGTTTTTTCAAAAGAAAGCACATATTTGCAGAAAAGATTATCTTTTCATATTTAGCAGGGTATCATCAAACTTAGCGTACCGGGTACCTAAGTTATACCTAAGTTATTATAGCGTACCGGGTACCTAAGTTATTAAGTTATTATTTTTTGTCTAAGTTATTTTTATTAAGCAGCGCATCATAATCTATATTTTCCACAAACTTCTTTTCCCTGGTATCTTTGGAGTTGAGGCGCAGAATGTTAATTTTGTCACCCTCAGCCGGTGATTCCAGCCTGAGCATTTTTTCCGGACACCTGGAGTAGCCGTAAATGACGCTTCCTCCTATGGCATAAAGCCCTCCGGCATCTCCCCATTGATTGGCTACAGCCAGGTGCGTCTGCTCCCCCAACCTGGCTTCCCAGATAAACTTACTCCGGCGGTCTCCCCAAAGAGCGGGTACACAGAGAAGATCGGCGCCGCGTTTGGCCAGTGATTCAGCGCTTTCAGGGAACATCAGGTCATAGCCGGCCAGCAGGCCGACCCTGCCGAAGGGAAGGTCGAAGGTGGGAAAACTATCTCCTGCTTCAGCCCATTTTTCTTCATGCGGCACAAGATGGACTTTTCTATATTTGCCCTGAACGCCATTGGGACTGATTAAGACACAGCTGTTGTATAGTTTTCCGTTTTTTCTTTCAGCCACCCCCAGGACAATAGAGATGTTCTTATCTGCAGCCTTCCTGGCAAACATGTCAGTGGTGGAGCCGGGAATCTCTTCACTGAAATTTTCCGCTTCCTGCCGCTTAAATATAATTCCTGTCGTGCACATTTCCGGCAGGACAACCAGGTTTAGCATCAGCCCTTCTGCCGCAGCCATATCTGTAGCTGTATCGATAAGACTGAGCATTTTCTCAATGTTTACCGCCGGTTCCAACGGGACAGGCCGGAATTGCAGAGTAGCGACTACAAATTCCGCAGGCTCCGGCAAACCTAGCAGCATCCCGGGATTCAACTGAGAATAGGTGTCCAGGGAGATGTCGCCGTAATATTGGGGTTGCCTTCGGCCAAGAATACTATCCGCATCCGCTGAGATAAAGCTACCCCCTGTAAGAGGCAGTGTACCGTAAATAATAGTATCATCCGGTGAACTTACCTGCTTGACTGAGACGCCAAAGTTGTCAATAATAAAAGACTCTGCCGCCTGACAGTCCATAGTCTTATCTATTCCCGTCCGGTTACAGGCCAGTAGGTACATTCCGTTCTCCGCCGCCCGTGCCCGCCAGAACTTTTCCGGGTTGTAATGTTCAGGCGGCCAGTTGGCCGGGACCAGCAGGAGCCGGGATCCTTTCAATGCAGCCACCCTCGCCGGTTTATTAGAATAGGTATCGGCACAAATCACCACGCCAAGCTTGCCGAATTCAGTCTGCGCCACCAGTACGGGCAGGTTGCCCCTGGCCGCCCACAGGTTTTCCAGGTAAGCCGGCGCTAGTTTTCGGCACTTACCCAGCACACACCCAACTGGTCCGATTAGAGCGGCCGCATTATAAATTACGCCTGTTTTGGGGTTCACCTCCGGCAAACCGATACAGATATAGCAGCCGTACTTTTTTGAGATTCTGCCAAATGCCCTGGTTGTCGGGCCGGGAATAGTCTCTGTCAACAGGGCGATTTCAGCCCTGCTTGCAAAACTATAGCCGCTGGTAGCCATTTCTGTGTTTATCATGATCCTGGATCATAGACTTCCGCCGGCTGATCCTTATCGGCGGCGCAACCCTGCTGTTAGC